>CBFHYE010000190.1:0-48271 GCA_965659985.1 Roseivirga sp.
ACCTCTACTGCTTTATGATAATCCAATGAATCTTCAAGTGCCTTGAGGTGTGCTGCTTTTGAGACCAAGGAGGTAAACCAGAAAACTTGATTGGCAAAAGTCTTGCTTTCATTTACCAAGTTGCTGATAAACCTTCTTTCACCGCCCGGATACCAAAGTTCATTTTGTTGTCCACCAAAGTTGAGCTTGAGGTCAACTTGTTTGCCTTTGTTCAGGTTTTTGACCTTCCTTTTGGCCTGCTGTTCCGCTTCTTCTGTGGAGGAGTGGAAGGGAGGATTACACATGACCAAATCAAAACGATCATCAGCTTGGATCACACCTTCCAATATTGATTTGGGTTCAACCTGCTGTCTAATTTCCAATTGACCATGAAGCCGTTTGTTGTTCTCGATTATGCGTTGGGTATTGACCATCGCTTTTTTATCAGTATCTGTTCCTATAAAGGACCAATCATAAAGCTTCGTACCCAAGATGGGGTAGATGCAGTTGGAACCTGTACCAATGTCCAGGACATGTGCTTTTGGTATGTTGCCGAAGTTCTTGCCCGCCAAAAGATCTGATGCATGATGAATATAATCTGCTCTGCCGGGAACGGGTGGAGTCAAGTAATCTGTAGGGATCTCCCAGTATTCAATGTCATAATATTGAAAGAGGAGTGCCTTGTTGAGCAGAAATACCGCCTTAGGTTCAGCGAATTTCACAGTGTCTTCCCCTCTTACATTTTTGACGATAAAATCCTTTAACTCTGGTACGACCTGAGTTAAGGTTTCAAGATCATATTGCGCATTGTGGAGGTTTCTTTGGTGGAGTTTACCTTTTGGAGATGCCTCAGGTCTGATTTTCTTTTTGCCCATCGGCTGCAAGGTAAAAACAATAGATGGTATCGAGTGCAATATTTAGAATGAAGTAAGTCAAAAGTAATGGCCGACTACTTAGTAGAGAGGTCAATTCCGACTTCTTTTAAAAGGCTATTCACCCGATCTTGATCCGATTCCATGATCTGCAACTCAGCCACGAAAGCTGGCATATAGTTCATGATTTGCGTGATGTTCTCATTCTTGATAAAACACCGAATATCATTAGCTTCTAATAAGCCCTTAAGTACCATCAATTCTGAAGTATTATGAGCTTTTTTGATCGTGATGAGTTCCATGATTATCCATTAAAGTAGTTTTAATATACTACTTTGAGAGGTTTAGTGGGGTGCTTCATTCAATTCCTTTATAAAAAAGTAACCCCAGCCATTGCTGACCAGGGCACGATTTGGATGTATGTTGTCCCGTTGCCGAGACATCTGTAAGACGAGGCATATTTTAAGATGTTCCTTGAGTGGGTGATTTTTTTTTCAATTGATTCCAGATGATCAATCCCATTGAGATGGCAACTACTCCCCAGGCGATATACAAATTGATAAAAGAAAATGGGATAGTAGATAAAATGACTATGAATGCCGCAATGAAGATGTAGTCCTTCTTAGGTTCTTTTCGCACTGGTTTCAACAACAACCGATCGTGTTCCGTATCCGTGAGAATAAATTTCAGCTTGTGATAATCGTATATTAATAAATAGATATTCATTGCAATAAAAACAGCATTGACATAGGGCGTGCCTTGCCATTCCAGAGAAATGGTGACCATGAGTATGCACAAGAGCATTGGGAAGCTAAGAATGGCCCCAAGTGTGGCAAAACGCTGAGTCAGCAAAAGTCCGCCTGCGATTACTTGCGAGAAGGCCACAAAACGGGCAAAAAATCCGAGACCATATTGAGTCAGTTCATCTTCAAGCCAAACAGGACCAATGATACCAGGAAAAGCATGGTCGAAGTATAGCTTAGACATGCCTGCACCAAAAAGAATAAAGCCTAAAAAAACTCTGGTGAGTATAACAAGGTTCTTATTGCGTAAAAATTTGAGCATCGTTTTGATTTTGATCTAATGAACAGACGATTGGGAAATGGGAAAGTGAACGAATAAGTATTTGAATGTTTCTTACAACCTTTTTCGTTAAACCTATGTTACCCTTGAAAAACCACTTTTATGGCAAAAGCAAAGACTCAAGTTAGCCCTGAAGAGAAAATCAAAAAAGCATATGTCGAGCATGTTTTAGAACATGGAACTAGACCAGCTTCTATCTTCAAGTTTGTGAAAGAGCTGAAGATAAAAGAAGAGGTCTTTTATGAATCTTTTAACTCTTTCGAAAATATTGATAAGCAGATCTGGCTTGATCTATTTCAAGAGACGATCAATAGACTTCATACAGATGAAGTGTTTGAAGAGTATAGCGTTAGAGAAAAGCTTCTCGCCTTTTTCTATACTTGGATCGAAGTATTAAAATCGCAAAGAAGTTTCATTCTCGAGACGACACCTAAAGCCCAGAAACCAGATCTCAAGCCAGCTAATTTGAATTATGTAAGAGATGCTTACAAAGAGTACATCAACGATTTTATGTTAGAGGAGAAAGAGACAGAAGAGGTAAAAACCAGGCCATATATTTCTGATCGCTACGAAGATGCCATTTGGGTACAATTCTTATTCTTGATCAATTTCTGGATCAAAGACGATAGCCGTGGATTTGAAAAGACGGATGCCGCCATTGAAAAGTCAGTGAATTTAGCCTTTGACCTAATGGGTAGAGGTCCACTGGATACAATGGTTGATTTTGGGAAATTCTTATTTCAGAATAGATAATATATGAAGGAGCAATCGAAGATACCGACTTCCAAAGTGCAGAGAGCAGCGAAGTTTGTCAAAACTGGCGCTAAAGTAGGGGGGAATTACGTAAAGCATTATGCGAAGAAGGCGGTAAATCCGAAGCTTACGAAAGAAGGTTTGCACAATGACAATGCGCGAGACATCTACAATTCGCTAAGTGAATTGAAAGGTAGTGCATTGAAAGTGGCGCAGATGATGAGCATGGACAAAAACATGCTGCCAACGGCTTATCAAGATAAATTCTCGATGGCACAGTATTCTGCACCACCATTGTCTTATCCATTGGTGGTTAAAACCTTCCAGCAATATTTTAAAGAGTCACCAAGTGCGATTTATGATGTCTTTACGAAGAATGCGGTAAATGCAGCATCGATTGGACAGGTTCATAAAGCCCGAAAAGGGGACAAACAGCTCGCAGTTAAGATTCAATACCCAGGGGTTGCATCTTCAGTACGATCTGACCTAAAGTTAGTTCGTCCTTTCGCAGTTCGTTTGATGAACTTGAACGAAAAGGATTTGGACCATTACATGGAAGAAGTCGAAACCAAGTTGTTGGAGGAAACCGATTACGAACTGGAAGTGAGACGTTCTGTTGAGATCTCTGAAGCATGTGCTCACATTCCTAACCTAAGGTTTCCGAAATACTACCCCGAAATGTCATCACCTCGTGTGATCACAATGGACTGGATGAATGGGAAAGTGTTGAAAGAATTTATCAAAACGAATCCTTCGCAAGAAGATCGAAATAAGGTCGGCCAAGCCATGTGGGATTTCTATGATTATCAGATCCACAGCTTGAGGCAAGTTCATGCCGACCCACACCCGGGCAATTTCATAATTAATGATGAAGCGGAGTTAGGTGTGATCGATTTCGGTTGTGTAAAGGAAATTCCTGATGAGTTTTATGATCCATATTTCAGGCTAATCCGAAAGGATATGCTTGCGGCTGACGACACCTTGATTGAAACTTTCAAGCAGCTGCAATTTATCTATGATGACGATACGGAGTCTGACAAGGTGTATTTTGCTGGAGTGATCAAAGAAATGATGGGTCTTCTAGGTAAGCCTTTTCATCAAAATGAATTTGATTTTGGGGATGATAATTATTTCCGCAAAATATTTGAATTGGGAGAAGTGATCTCTGAGTCTAAAAAGTTCAGAGAATCTGAAAGGGCTAGAGGATCAAGAGATGGTCTTTATATCAACAGGACCTATTTCGGCCTATACAACATACTCAATGAGTTAAAGGCACAAGTGATCACAACAAAACCTGAATGGGCAGCGAAAGTCGCTGTCTAAGGAATCGAAAGAGTTTGTAGTGTTGTAATGGTTTTGATTGACAGGTCTTGAGCGCTAAACCTGATTTCTAAGTCGCGCGTGAAATCTTCTGGTTTTTCTATTGTACCGACTAATTCACCAGAGGCAGAGTAGACTTCGATCTTGATAAGCCCATTCTGAACAACCGCTTTCATATCCTCATAAAGCTCTTTTTTGTCCTTGATGACATTGCGTTGAACCGAGCTTAAGAGACCATAAGAAATGTTCTGTGGGATAAGGTCTTCGCTAAAGACACAAAAAGCGAAGAGGAGAGCCGCAAACAAATAGGTGAAAATTCGTCTCATTATATGCATTATACCACCATTTGCAGCAATACCCTACTAAATATTTTTACATGCCATATATTATTGATAAACAGCACTTTAGTGGTTATAAAAATATTTTGACACAAGAAACATTGCCTTTTTGATAGCGCATTGAAGAATCTATGCTGAAACCCATTTTTTTATAGAATGCTAAAGGGCTTTTGTAGGGACTTCCATCTCTTTTAAAGTCACGATCATGATCAACTACCCAGCCGCAGAGTTTTGGTTCCTTTGCCATTACATGAGATAAAAGCGCCTTTCCCAAACCTTGGTGTTGATAAGCAGGGCTAACGATAATCGAGAACCAGCGATCGCCTTCACGATCAAATGTTACTAACCAGGCTGTAATTTGATCTTTTGAAAAGATCAAATAATGTCGCTTGATGCCCAATGGTCTTAGGAAGTCCTTGAATGCCTGCATGTCTTTATAATTTAGCCCGAGAGGGTATTCCTGATTCCAAAGTTCAAGCACTTGGGCAAGCTGTTCATTGGTTATATCTTTGAACGGACCTTCGATCTTAGCCATACTTTTTAGTCATGAGTTGGTAAGAAGAGCTCACAAGTTCTTTTAAGACTTCTCTATCGATGTCATCCAGTTTTTTCACATATAAACAAGATTTGCCGACCTTATACTTACCCAGCTTTTGAACAAGTTCATCGTGTCGTTCAAATCCTGTCATGATATAAATGGAGATGTTTTGTGCACGCGGAGAAAATCCTGTTTTCATGAAGTCACCTTCCCGGCCACTATCGTATTTGTAATGATATGTGCCAAATCCAATAATAGCGCTACCCCACATTTTTGCAGGTTCTCCCGTGATCGCTTCCATGAGCGCTTTGATCTCAAAGCTATCTTTACGCTTCTGCTCATCCTTGATCTGATCAAGGAAGTTATCAACACTGGCATCTGTGATTTGGGTCTTGTTTTGGTTCTTTGCCATAACTATTCTTGGTCAATGGGTAAATTGAATTTAGGGTTTTGCGGTGGCGTATGTGCTTCTTTCATGATCAATTCAATTCTTTTCACCACATCTGGATATTCTTTTGCCAGATTGGTTTGTTCCTGAGGATCATTCGAAAGATCATAGAGTTCTATCTCGCGATTGCCATCATTCATGTTCATTCTCAGGCCTTTCCATTTACCTAGCCTCACCGCCTGCTGACCATTGTAACTCGGAAACTCCCAATAAAGATATTCATGTGCTTCTTGATCTCCGTTATTCATTAAGGTAGGTAGCAATGAGATGCCGTCAGAATCAAAGAAGGCGTTCGAACGAGCCAATTCAGCAAATGTAGGGAAGAGGTCATAAAATGAGGCTTGGTGTTCAGATTCGCTTTGGGCTTCGATCATTCCTGGCCAAGCTGCGATCATCGGAACTCTTATACCGCCCTCATAGGTAAAGCCTTTGGTTCTGCCGTATGGGTTAGGGAATTGACCAGCACTGTTGAAATATTCAGGGTCAACACCTCCGGCATACGTTGGGCCATTGTCGCTGGTGAAGACGATGAGTGTTTCTTTATAGATGCTCTTATCTTTTAGCGTTTGTATCAGTTCACCAACCTGTTGGTCGAGATAGGTGATCATGGCAGCATAAGTGGCATTGGGGTATCGATTAGGGAAATATCCTCTTTCACCCAAATACGGTGTTTCGTCTCCAAGTTTTTGTACATAGTATTCTACAAGTTTTTGAGGCGCTTGTAAAGGCACATGGGGCAAAGGGCTAGCATAGTAAAGAAAGAAAGGTCTCTCTGAATCTCTATCATTGATGAAATCCAGAGCTTTTTGATGCATTAAGGTTGGAGCATAATCGGGCTGTGTATAGCGCTCATAAGCATTCAGATCTTGAGGATCGGCTGTGCTTGGTAATTTAGTCCCCGGTGCTACGAGTGCATTATTTAGTTTAATTTTTTGGTCATTTTCCCAGAGGTGAGGAGGATAGAGGTTGTGCGCTTGTCTTTGACAGTTGTAGCCGTAGAAATAGTCGAAGCCTAAATTATTGGGAACGCCCTCAGTGCCAGGAGCACCCAATCCCCATTTCCCTATCAATGCAGTTTGATAATTAGCAGCTTGCAGCACCTTGGCGATAGATTGGGTCTCGGCAGGGATTGGCCTCTGACCCTCTAAACCAGGGTTCATAGAAGCCTTCTCATAGTTCCATACCTCTCCGCGCTCAGGCCATTCATCGTTGCTGCGGATATAGGCATGCCCAGCATGCAAACCGCTCAAGAACATGGCTCGCGAAGGGGCGCAGACGGGTGCAGGTGAATAGAATTGATTGAATTTCATTCCCGAGGCCCGAAGCTGATCAAGATTGGGTGTTTCTATCAAGGATTGTCCATAGCTTCCTAATTCTCCGTAACCGAGATCATCGGCAAGAATAAAGAGAATGTTAGGTTTGATTTGCTCTTGTTCTTGGCATCCGCTGGAAAGCAGGATTAGGGAACAGAAAAGAAATAGATATTTACCCATAAAAAAATCGTTTATCCAATTTAGGAAAAACGATTTAATGTAATGGATGAGTTTATTGGCCTTGGGCTATATTAATTTTTCTTCTTGTGTTGTTGCAGTTCTTTTTTCAAAGCTTTGGTTGTCTTATTCTTCTTTAGGCTGATAATGATTAGGCCATCCTTGTCTGCGGCATCATAGGCTTTCAGGGTTTTATTATCCTTATGCACTGTAATGTTCTTGATGTCATTAGGTTCAATCTTTTTCATTTCGAACTCTTCATTGTCGAGTACAAATGATTCCCCATCAATTTGAATTTCAAATAAGATTTTGGCGTTTACTTTATCTCCAAGGCGAAGACTTGTGCTTGTATTTTGACTGGCGTCAATCCTAACAATAGCCTTTTCCTTAATTTGCTTGAATATTTCGTTTGATATGTCACCACTCTTTAGTGTTATGATGATCACCCCATCTTCACTGTTTTGGCCGTAGAGATCGTAATCGGCTGAGCCGGGTTTCAATACATTTATACTTTTGATTTGGTCAGGGTCAATTGTATTAAGGAGCATGTCACTATTATAAAAATTGACATTTTCACCGTTTAAGCTGACAATGTATAAAGGGTTGCCGACCTCTTTGTCGTTAGAGACCTTAATGGCCTGTGCTGAGATTGAATATGTAAATAATGTGAGGAGTAATAGGGAGAGATACTTCATATGGTTAGCGTTTTAGTTGACAAAAAATGAGCAAATATGAGGCCAGAAAACAGTCAATCCGATTACAGCTGCCATTATCGAGACCATCAAGACTGCTCCAGCAGCCATGTCTTTTACTTTGCCTGCAATAGGGTGTCGATCTGGTTGTACTAGGTTCACCAGGTTTTCCAGAGCTGAATTGATCAATTCGGCAGCTAAAACTGCACCAATGCTTAAGCTGATCAAGAGCCATTCAAAGCGTTCAATTTCGAAATAGAGGCCTGCAATAATTGTCGCTAGAGCGGCAATGCTATGAATACGCATGTGCAATTCTTCTTTCCAGCAACTCATAACACCTTTGACTGCATAACCGAATTTTTGCAGGGCATTGTACTTCATTCTCTCTTAATTAATGTGAAATACTGATCTAATTTAGGCTTAATTCATTAGAGCCCTTATTTTTGATCAAAACTCTATCTATGAAGCAATTGCTCAGTTTGCTAGTCATCCTAATATTAGTGCTTTCATGTGAAAGCAATGAAACCAAAGGCTCAAGATTCTTTATTAAGGGGAATGAAGCTCTGGCAGATGGAAATTACCGAGAAGCGATACGGTTCTACAATGAGGCCATCGATAAATACCCAGAGCTACAAGATGCGTATAACAATAGAGGGGTAGCGTATTACAAGACGGGAGAATACTTCAATGCCATTCAGGATTATACCAAACTGATCATGGAGATGAATGCTTTACACTTTGATGCACGAGGTAATCGGGTAGATGCTTACTTGGCAAGTGGCAGGAACGAAGAAGCCATTAAGGAACTGAAATGGGTGAAAGATTTCTATCCTGACTCTGCAGCGGTAGACTTCAAAATGGGTTTGGCTAATTTTGCATTGAAAGAATATAGAGCTTCAGTGGTTAGCTTTAATTTGGCCTATCGCAAAGACTCATCAAATGTTGAAGCTTTAGTAAATGCGGCAAATGGCTATTTCTTTAACAATGATTTTCAACGAGCCTATAATAAATTAGATGAGGCCGAAGCCCTAGATCCTACAGAACCTAACATTTACAATACACGCTGCATGATGGCCATTGCCAACCGCGACTATGATGAGGCAATGAATCAAATTGCAAAAGCAGTAGACTTTGACCCTTCAAATGGTATTTATTTGAATAATCGTGGTTTCTTGAAACTTATGGATGGTGATGTTGCAGGAGGAGGCAAAGATATAGATCGCGCAATCGTCTCTGACCCACAAAATGCATGGGCTTACAGAAATAAAGGCATCTACTACTTTATGAATGATCGCTTGGATGATGCAGTACGCAATTTTGAACAAGCAGCCAAGATCGAAGATGACATGAATTTTCTAGATTACTATTGGGGAGCAAGTTTGATGAAACTTGACCGAAAAGATGAGGCATGCGATAAATTACGCAAGTCGATTGACCGTTTCGAGAACGAGGGGAGAACCCTGTTTCAAGAAAATTGCGGTACCACTTAAATTCATAAGTATTTGAAAATCAAATTCTTAAAGAAGCCCTACTTGGGCTTTTTTTTATTTTTTTAACTTCTAGTGTTAACATAGCTTAACCAACTGTCGTCTTGCCAATGATTATGGATGTAACAAGCTTCAAAGAAGAGGTATTACCCTTGAAGAACAAACTTTACCGCTTCTCTTTGACCTTTGTCAAGGATGAAGATTTGGCGAAGGATGTGGTGCAAGAAGTCCTCATCAAGGTTTGGGAGAAGAGAGACGAAATGGTCTTTGTTCAAAACCTAGAAGCCTGGTGCATGCAGATCACTAGAAATAAGGCACTCGATAAATTAAGATCGAAGCATGTCAAAAGAACGGATCAATTCGAGGTAGAATTTGACACCAGAAAAGAAAGAGATACGCCTTATGTAGTGACAGAACGATCACAGTTGATGAATAGAATTCAAGACCTGATCGATGCGCTACCTCAAAGACAAAGAGAGGTAATGCAATTGCGAGACATTGAAGGTTATACCTATAAAGAGATCGCTGAAAACCTGGACATAGATATCAATTTGGTTAAAACCAATCTATTCAGGGCAAGAAGAAAGATAAAAGAGAGCTTAATAAAAGTAGAAGCATATGGACTCCAAGCTGGATAACTTATTAGAGAAATACTGGAATGCTGAGACTTCTGTAGAAGAAGAGACGGTACTAAGAAGGCTCCTGAAAGAATCTGACCAAGAAGAGGTAAAGGACGTAGATGTGTTGATGGATTATTTTGAAGGAGAATCTTCAAAAGAACTTGACGCCTCATTCGATGAAGCACTTTTGGCACAGATTCAAGAACCAGAGGCCAAAGTAGTCAACTTCAATACTTATTTCAAGCGATATGCGAGCATCGCAGCGGCAGTATTGGTCATGGCGATCAGCTCGGTCATGTTTATGCAAAATCAAGCGCAGTATACTTCTGAAGATACTTTCGAGTCTCCTGAAGAAGCTTATGCAGAATTGAAGAAGCAATTGATGATCGTATCAAATTATATGAATAAAGGAAATAATACCGTCAATGAGCTAAGCACATTGGGTAGCGCAACAGACGAATTATCTGCCATCGGCAAAATGAGCAGTGCCCAAGCAGGTTTAAATATGCTCGAAGAAATGAATGTCAATAATTAAGAAAACAATAGATAGAAATATGAAAAAGTTAGTTTTAACATTAGCCCTAGCCGTATTTGCTTTGAGTGCGAATGCTCAGAGTTCGGCAATCTCTCAGTATTTTGATAAATACGTAGATGATCCATCTTTTATGCACATCAACATCAGCGGAAAGATGTTCCAAATGATGGCCAACCTTGAATTTGAGACGGAAGAGGAGCAACAGCTCGTTCAAGAGTCTCTTGGTAAGATCAAAAGAGTTCAAGTGCTTGGTAAAGAGAAAGATGTAGATGGTAGAAAGATGTATGCTGAAGCCATAAAAATGGTAGAGGGCGAAGGTTTTGAAGAATTGATGTCTGTTAGAGAAGAAGACAAGGACATCAGGTTCATGATCAAAGAGAGCGGTAATAAGATCGAAGAGCTATTCATGGTCATGGGTGGCAGCAAAGAATTTGGTCTATTGAGTATTGTTGGAGATGGTATCGATATCAATGCACTCTACAAGCTCTCTAAGTCAATCGGAATGGAAGGTTTCGAAGAGCTTGAGTTTTTAGATCAAAAGGGTAATTAATACCCTTTTTGGTCAAGAACGCTCAATAAAACAACTGGATGTATGAAACGATTTTTATTAACCCTTTTAGTGCTAAGCGTAGCGTTCGGTGCTTTTGCCCAGAGCAAAAGTATCGAACGCTTTCGCAATGATCACTCACCTGATCTAAAGCTCTTTTTTTATAAAAGCACGCTCAAAATGTATTCTAGAGTAAATCTAAGTGCATTGGGCGGTCCCACAGAAAGCGACTTTGGCGAAATGCCGCCTTTGTCTGATCTCATCAAAGGAATAGAAAAGGTCAAGTTCTTTTCTTATGAGATCATGGATGAAGGAGAAGACCTGGAGTTATTCAATCAATTGAATGATGACGTAAGAGGAGAGGGGTATGAGACGCTCATGTCGGCCCGCGCAGATGGTGCCAATATGGAAGTTTTTATGAAAGAAAGTAAGGGAGAGCCTGAAGGCTTTGTGGTTATGATCAAAATGCCAGACCGTTATAGTATTTTGGATATTGAAGGATATCCAGATGTCAATAACATCTTGAAGTTTTCCGAATTTATCAATGATAATTCACAAGGAATGAGTCTTCAAGACGCATTTAATTAGACCTCAACCGATAACTCAAAAACAACACGATTTGGATACAGTATTATCAATTGAAAATCTTTCCAAGCACTATGGGAAGATCAAGGCCGTGGACCAATTGAATCTCGAGATCAAGAGAGGCAATGTGTTCGGTATCCTTGGTCCGAACGGTAGCGGAAAGACCACGACTCTTGGGATGATCTTGGATGTGATCAACCCAACGAATGGTAGCTTTCTTTGGTTCGGCCAAAAAGGAGACCAGCACACTAGAAAGCGCATAGGAGCTATTCTAGAACATCCTATTTTTTATCCTTACCTCACTGGAGTACAGAACTTGAATATCGTTTGTGATATCAAACAAGTACCAAAAACACGAGTGGCTGAAGTGCTCACTCAGGTCGGCCTTGTCGAAAGAGGTGGACATAAGTTCAGGACTTACTCATTGGGAATGAAGCAGCGTTTGTCTATCGCTTCTGCCTTATTGTGCGACCCCGAAGTGATGATCCTAGATGAGCCGACAAATGGCTTGGACCCTGAAGGCATTGCAGAGATAAGAGATTTGATCATTGATATTGCCAATAGCGGTAAAACGATCATTCTTGCCAGCCACTTGCTTGATGAAGTTCAAAAAGTTTGTACGCATTTCTGTGTCTTGCAAAGAGGTAAACTGATCCATACCGGATTGGTAGAGGACGTGGGTAAAGGAGACATGACTGTGGAAGTAAAGGCAGATGCAGAAAACCTTGAATCAGTACTGGAATCCTCTGAGATGATCAAAAGTGTAAAAAGAGAATTAGACAAGTATACCGCCACTATGGTCAATGGCTATAATGCCCAGCACGTCAACCAGTATTTATTTGACAAGGGAATTACTGCCAAGCATTTAGTGGTAAAAACTAAGAGTTTAGAGAAACAATTTTTAGAGATCTTACACGGTCAGGAAGGAACACAAAAATGATAAGATTATTAAAAATTGAACTACAGAAACTTTGGCCCAACCGTGCGTTTAAATGGTTGAGTAGTCTTTATTTGATCGCATTGACGATCATCGCAGTGGGCGTTATGCCTTTTTTGAACTACTTGAAATCAAGGATCGAAGACTTCGATATCGATGGTATCGATCCTACGATCATTCCATTTTATGAATTCCCTGACATTTGGCAGAATTTGACTTCAGTTGCGATCTGGTTCAAGTTGTTATTAGGCTTCAGTTTGATCTTTTCAATCACTAATGAATTTAGCTACAGAACGATAAGACAGAATGTGATCGATGGGCTGAGCAAATATGAGTTCATTTGGTCGAAGATCATTCTAGCAGGCTTCTTGGCTTTTGCTTCAGCTGCGACTCTATTTGTCTTGGGTTTGATCACAGGTTTAATGTACTCATCAGAGATCTCATTTGTCTTGATCTTTGAGGATGCCTACTTTCTGATCGCCTTTTTCTTACAACTATTCGCCTTCCTACTCTTTACACTATTTGTGGGCACATTGATTAAAAGATCGATCATTGCCATGGGGATTTTGGTATTCTGGATACTAGCGATAGAAAATGGCTTGTATATCTGGGGACAAGTGAAGCATCATGAATGGATTGAGTATTTGTTACCCGTGAAGTCCATTAACGCATTGATTCACAATCCCTTTCCGAAGTATGTATTTATGGAAATCCAGGATTTTGTGACTTTCCCTGAAATGGCTTTGGTTGCAGGTTGGGGGGCTCTATTCTATTGGGCAACTACACGATTGGTTGTGAAAAGAGATCTTTAATTTTAACGTCATTGCGAGAATTCAGATGATAATCGGGAGACGAAGCAATCTTTTTTATTGAAGAAAGACTGCTTCGTGTCTCCCAATGACGTGCTGATTATTTGTATCATTACAGATCAAAGCTTTAACTATGATACGTCAAACTCTTCTTTCTCTCGTCATACTATGTGTCTGCTATTTTTCTTATGCACAAGACTCTTCAACTTTCGATGCGAATAGATTCGCAGATATTTCAGAAACGGAAAGTACGCTCGATGCTTCAACAATTACATCAAGAATGATAGAAGGCCTGGGTTTTAGGTACTACTGGGCTACGGAGGGTTTAACCCCTGATGATCTTAAATTTAAACCTGTTGAAGGAGGAAGGAGCAACTTAGAAACATTGAAACACATCTATGGACTCACCAATTATTTAGTTGGATTTTTTGGGATGACTCCCAGTTGGGAAAATGACTTCGATGAGTTAAAACCATTAAGAGAGGCAACTTTGCTTAACTTTCAAAAACTTGAAAAGCAAGTGAAGTCTATCCCCCAGAATGAATTGATGAGTTATAGGAAAGATGACATTACAATTTGGCAAATGATCAATGGTCCTATTGCAGATGCAATATACCACACAGGGCAAATCGTGCTCTTACGAAGGATGTCAGGAAATCCTCTACCCAAAGGAGTGAATTTAATGATGGGTACAAAAAACTGATTATCTCAAAGGCAAGAAAAGCTGCATTTCAGCAAATTCGATCTCATCTACATGGCCCATCATTTGTTCATCAGTTGTGAGTAAATGCAGATGAATATTACTGTCATGATGGGTGAAAACACCTTTGTGGTTTGTAGAAAAGAACCCTAAGATCTCAACCTCTCTGTTTCGAAGCTGATAATTGATTTGTCCCTGGTGTGCCTCTTCTGGAGAGCTTACCTCAGTGCCTTCGGGCAGGTTTTGTAAGTGAATTGTAGCGGATTCGATGGTGCCTTTGAGCATAAAAGCAAAAGGTCTTTTGTAATTCGCAGTTTGCTCATTGAGATAGTTGTCAAGTGATTGTTGATCGGTAATTGAATTAGGAAGAGCTGTTTTTCGCCATTCTTTGACTTCTGCATAGACAAAAAAAGGTGCGCTAACATTAGTGTCTTGAAAGACCTGCATGCTGCTGTCAGAGGTTACTTTAGCAACATAGGCAAGCCCGTTTTTCACTAGTAATTCTCCTTTAAGACCGCTAAGCGGACCAAGTCCATAGACATTTGCTTTGGCGATAGTGTCAAGACTAAGCTTACCATCCAACTCTCCATTCCACATGACATTGCGCATTGCTCCAGCAATTTGAACATCTGCATAATGATTAGAAGATGAATTACTGCACCCTGAAAGAGTCAGTAACACCAATAGAGTAACCGCTAAATATTTCATTGAATACAGTTGGGTAAAAGCACAACTACTATAGATTGGCAAAAGATTGGATCTTGGATCATCATGGAATCCACTTCACATCCTTAAAGTTAGGCTTACGCTTCTCCAAAAATGCATTTCTACCTTCTTTCGCTTCATCCGTCATATAGGCAAGACGTGTGGCTTCACCAGCAAATACTTGTTGTCCAACCATACCATCGTCAGTCGCATTGAAGGCAAATTTGAGCATCTTTATAGAGGTCGGGGACTTTTCAAGGATTTCTTGCGCCCAGTCGTATGCAGTATCTTCTAACTCATCATGAGGGATCACGGCATTGACCATGCCCATATCAAAAGCTTCTTGCGCAGAATAATTTCTTCCTAAAAAGAAGATCTCTCTGGCCCTTTTTTGACCAACCATTTTGGCTAAATAGGCAGAACCGTATCCTCCATCAAAGCTCGTTACATCGGCATCAGTTTGTTTAAAGATTGCATGTTCTTTACTAGCTAAGGTTAGATCACAAACGGTATGCAAGCTATGGCCTCCACCAACAGCCCAACCCGGGCAAACACAGATCACGACTTTGGGCATAAAGCGGATCAGCCGTTGAACTTCTAGGATATTCAAGCGTGGCATACCGTCATCATCTACATAGCCTTGATGTCCTCTCGCATTTTGGTCTCCGCCAGAGCAAAATGCCCAGCCACCATCTTTTGCAGAGGGTCCTTCACCGGAAAGCAATACTACGCCAATGGAGGTGTCTTCTCGTGCATCTAGTAAGGCTTCAAAGAGTTCGCCAACAGTCTTGGGTCTGAAGGCATTGCGCACTTCAGGTCTGTTGAATGCGATTCTTGCAACTCCATCTCCTGATTTTTTATAGGTGATGTCGGTATATTCTTTTACGTTTTGCCAGTTGACTTTGCTCATAAGACTAGGTTTTGGACGAAAATAGTATATCTCTTTCAATAAGAAGAAATAAAAGAGCCCAACGAATTGTTGGGCTCTTTAATGGATTTAATTTTTATCAGTTCCGAATTGGCTCGGAGAAGTCTTTAAAATAACCTAGATCGGTATTATTGTAGGCTTCCTGAAATTTAGGCCATTCATTCATGAAGAAATCATTGACTATGGTCATGGCTTCCTCCATCATCTTTTCTCCATTTTCGAGCAACTGACGTTCATTTGTTCCAGGCGCTGTCAATCTAGAGCTTGCATAACGTCTGGCTTGACCTAGCCAAGTATTTGCTGTAGCCGTTCTTTCATTAACTGCCCGTTGCCCTCGGTTTCTTGGTACGCCAATAGTGACTTTGCGTACTTCCATCCAAGCACTTTCCATGCTATCCATTACTGCTTTGAGCTCTTTGGTGTTTTCTTTATCTACGCCTTTCATTTGCTCTTTTACCTTGTCCATAATGTCATTGGCGTCTCGTACACGCTTTGAAAGCTTGGAAAAAGTTTGAGAAGCTTCTAGCACTTCGTCTTCAAAGGCTTGTTTAGCACGTAGATCAGCCATGTTCACTTCAATACGAGGATCATAATGTACTTTAACAGGCTTCGTTTCAGTAATGTCTCCATAAACGAGCACGATCTGATAGTCACCTGGGAGGACATTGCCGGCAGCTTGCTCGCGGCCTCGGTTATTGTCTTGACCACCTCGGCCAAATCTACCACTGAAACCACCTTCAACTGGGTATGGGTTTTTTCTTCTCAAATCCCAGCTCATCGTATTCACTTGTCCTTTATCAACACGTCCAGAAGTGGTTCTGATCGTATCACCGGATTGATTTAATACGTGCATGGTGATTCTACTTGGAAGTTTTTTAGCCTCAGGTTTAGCTTCTTCCTGATCTCTATTCTTTCTTCTGCGTTTTTTCTTGCTGTCTTCTTCCTCTATTTTAGCAGGAGCAGCATCATCGCGAACAAAGAATTTAACATTGGCCTGACCGAAGTATTTATTTTCACCAACATAAGTGGCACCATCTGCGGGGAAACGCATACCAGCAGGTCTTCTGTAGGTCATTTGATATGCATCGGCAACATCGAATACTAAAAGGTCGCTGTTCTTTGCATTTTTAGTTCCTTGAGCAGCAAATGCTCTGAGAGGTCTGATATCGTCTAATACATAGAAAGCTCTTCCGAAAGTACCGATCGCTAGATCATGTTCTCTTTCTTGTAAAGCCAAATCCATTGTAGAAGCAGAAGGATAGCCATGTGTCCATTTGTTCCAGGTTTGTGCTTTATCAAAGCTCACATACAATCCATTTTCGGTTCCTAAGAAAACCAATTTCGGCTCAATTGGATCTTGAAGAATGGATAGTGTATAACCGAATACTTGAGAATCGTCAGCGATTCTTGTCCAAGTCTGACCATAATCAGCTGTATGATAAGCATAGGCAGACCAGTCGTTTCTTCTGTAGTTGTTGGCGATCACCCAAGCTTCGCCTGCATTATAAGTAGAAGCTTTGATCTGCGGGATCCAGCTTCCTGCTGGCAAACCAGGTAAGCCAGCCGCTACGTTTGTCCAGTTCTCCCCACGATCTGTTGTGACTTGCACGTTACCATCATCGGTTCCTACCCAGATCACATTTCTGTCAACCGGGCTTGGGGCAATGGCTAAGGTGGTGGTATGATTCTCCGCTCCGGTGGCGTCAATAGTCAAACCACCACTAGCATTTTGCTTTTGCTTTTCTGGATCATTAGTGGTCAAGTCAGGAGATAGGATCTCCCAATCGTCACCTCTATTGCCACTGTAATGTAAGTGCTGCGAACCATAATAAACACCATCTTCATCGTGTGGATCAAGTGCCACTGGCGCATTCCAGTTGAATCGAAGGTCGATCGAAGTATCTGGTGATGTTGGGCGAACAGTTTTTGTGTATCCAGATACCTTATCATATCTCGTCACATTTCCTTGTTGCGACATGGTATAACCATATCGAGAATCACTAGGGATTGGAGCCACATCGAAACCATCTCCAAAACTCAATTCTTGCCAATCACTGCCTCTAATACCTTCTTGGTTGAAAACGTAAGCTGGACCTACCCAAGAACCATTGTCTTGCATGCCACCATATAGGTTATAAGGGAATTCGTTGTCCACGTTTACGTGGTAGAACTGTCCAACAGGAAGCTTCTCGGTGAATCTCCAAGTATCTCCCATATCGCGTGTGATGTTCAAACCACCGTCATTTCCTTCAACCATGAAGTAAGGGTCTTCTGGATGGATCCACCAGGTATGGTGATCAGGGTGCACACCAGAATAAGGTATGATCATTTCAAATGATTTACCGCCATCTTCAGAGCGAGAAACCATAGAATAGAGACTGTATACTCTGTTTTCGTTTTTTGTATCTACATAAATGGAAGAGTAGTAGAAAGGTCTGTTGCCCATATCAGGCTCATCAGCTGCATATGTTCTGAGTTCCCAAGTGTGGCCTCCGTCAGTAGATCTATAAAGTCCGTTTTTCTCAGCTTCAATGATCGCATAGACGTAATCTGGGCGACTATTGGCAATGGCCAATCCAATTCGACCGTATTCGCCTTTAGGTAGCCCGTTCTTTCCAGAAATATTCTCCCAGTTGTCACCACCGTCATAAGTAACATACAATCCTGAGCCTTCACCTCCTGATTTGAAAGTCCAAGGCCATCTTTTATGCTCCCACATGGCAACAAAAATTTTGTTCGGATTTACTGGGTCAGCAACCATGTCGGCTACACCTGTGAGGTTGTTGGTGTAAAGGATCTTCTCCCAAGTTTTTCCTCCGTCTTTTGTTCTGAAAACACCTCTTTCTTCATGCTCTCCCCAAGGAGAACCGATCGCACCAACATATACGATGTCAGGGTTTTCTGGGTGAATGTAAATTCTATGGATGTTTCTTGTGTTCTCAAGTCCCATCAATTCGAAGTTTTCACCACCATCAATAGACCTGTATACACCATAACCCGAACTTACCGAGTTACGTGGGTTACCTTCTCCGGTTCCGACCCAAACAATGTCAGGGTTCTTTTGGTGAATATCGATAGCACCGATACCGAGAACAGCTTCCTCATCAAAAAGAGGTTCCCATTCTAGTCCACCACCTGTGGTTTTCCATAAACCACCTGAGGCAGCGCCAGCATAGATGATCTGAGGGTTGCTTTCTACCACATCAATGGCTGTGATTCTACCACTCATGGCGGCAGGTCCAATGCTGCGGGCTTTCATGTCTTTGAACATGTCCATATCTACTTTTTGGCCAAAGGCAAGAGTAGCCACTGCCAAAAAGGATAGTGTCAAAATACTGCGTAGATTTTTAACAGACGCAAAAATAGTCTTGATCATAGGTTTCATTTTATCTAAATCAAGCTTAAGCTAGAAGAACATTGACTTCTGACCAAATTTTAATTTTAGGAGCGCAAAGAAAGGGGTATAAATGGTAGGTTAAAGGGAGTTCAATGAAGGTAAAGCATCGCCAAATAACTCATTGAATAAGAACTTGATCCCAAATCCCACATTGATATGATTGAAAGCTGCTGATTTCACCTCGAAGTCGTACCAGTTGTTTGAAGAGTTGAATGTGACAGACTTAGGGGTTAGGAACTCAATTCTATTGGTTTTTATTGTTCTAAAAAACACATCGAGTATAACATAGTCTGAAAGAAAGAACTCATTACCAAAGCCAAAGCCATAGGTAAATGTCCAAGTATCCATATCAAAATAAGACTCTAAAGGCTCATCTATAAATGATTCGCGTATTGAAGTTCTGGTGTAAACATTTCCACCACCGAGCATTAGATCGAAATAGGGGAAGATGTTTTCCCCGCAATCTGGCTTGAACCTGAACAAACCCAAGGCTTTGATCATTTCGAAATTCCTACGTACCCTCACATCACCCAGGTCTGGACCATGAAATCCTTCTCGTACTTCAGAGCCCATATGTGTGAAACTCGTAATGAAGCCTACATGAAATGGGGATTGCTTAATACTAAAAACCCCTTCGAATCCGACACCGCCACCCCACATTTCTGAAGCATCTTTTTTTAATTCACCAGTTGGCAGGAAAGCTTCAAAATTAGCGCCTATCGTAGTTTGGCTCCATCCATTGAATGAGATCAAAAAGGTTAATAAAATAAATAGTTGTTTCATGAGCAATTGTCTCAAATTTAGCAAAATACAAGCCAACTTTTAACTAAAAATATTACCATTAAGCTAAAAATATTAGTTTATTGCAGTAAAGTATATGTCATGAGTATTGTATCTGATAATATCAAGCACCTGAGAAAGCTAAAAGGTTGGACCCAGGGAGAATTCGCGGAGCAGATCGAAATTAAAAGATCTTTGGTAGGAGCCTATGAAGAAGGCAGAGCTGATCCTCGTCTTAATAACTTGTCAAAAATGGCAAAACTCTTTGGCGTGAGTATAGATCAATTGATCAATCAAGACTTGAGCAAATATGGATTAGATCAGATTCATCAACTTAACCAATCTGACAATGCACAATCGAAGATATTGGCGATCACGGTAGATCAAAATGATGAAGAGTTCATCGATCTAATTCCTCAGAAAGCTTCAGCTGGGTACTTGAATGGGTATGCAGACCCAACCTATATGGAGGAGTTACCGAAATTTCAACTCCCGAATTTACCACGAAATGGCACCTACAGAGCTTTTGAGATCAGTGGAGACTCTATGTTGCCCTTGAAGCCCGGTACTGTGGTCATTGGTCAATATGTAGATAGTATTCAAGAGGTCAAGAATGGACGCTGCTACGTGCTCTTGACAAAAGATGAAGGCGTAGTATACAAGCGTGTTTTCAACTACACTGATGAAAATGGGTATCTCTTTTTAGTTTCAGATAACAAAGCCTATTCGCCTTATAAAGTGAATGCTGGCGATGTATTAGAAGTTTGGGAGGCCAAAGCCTTCTTAAGTATGGATATTCCTGAGCATGCCGATGATCAAATGTCCTTTGATGATTTAAAAAATATCGTGCTAGATCTTCAGCAAGAAATCATCAAATTGAAAAATTAGACCAGAATTTTTCTCTCATCCATTCGTCAACCGGGAAATCATAAGAGGGAAAAAGGTCGATCTCCATCTGCGACTTTATTTCTAGTAGAATAAGAAAGCAAGCAATAAAGATCATCAATCCGAATAAGAGTTTGATCACATCATTGACAAGTGCCAGTCCTTTTTGCTGTCTTAGAGATAAAGCCATTTTTATGTTTTGATAACACGAGGTTACACAGAATTGAGGATTATTTCTGATTTTAAAAATCGAAGATTGAATAGGCTAAATCATCTAAGGATGTGTTGAGATTTGGGAAAATGTCAATCCCCATTTCTGTTTTTAATGCGATCAGGGCAAAAAAGCTTATTAAAAAGAAAGTGATCATCAATACGCGTTTTAGAATTAGGGTTAAATTCTAGAATTGAGTGGAAAGCAATATTTCTCTTATCAGCTGCATACCTAAATGTCATAAAAAGAGGAGATATTAAACTCAGTGAATTACTTAAATGAGGAACTAGGTGTAGTAGTTACCCCATCAGTTTTGAAAAAGGTAACCAAGTCGCGCAGAAAGAAAGGAGAAATTGCTGTTTCCTTGATCTAACCATGCAGGTGAATGTTGTATATCAAAGAACCATGTCCCTTTTGTCTTTAGATAGATACCTGCTCCAATATTGAGTCCTGGTCTGAACTTGTTGACATCATATTGGGAGTTGACCCCTAGAATAACCGCGTCATTTTGGATGACCTGACCATCGATATTTCCGTTTTGTGAAAGGGTTAGGCTTGGATGTATACCTCCATTTAAGGAAAAGGTCCATTTTTCAGAAGGGAAGAAGTACTTCAAGTTTAAGGGTGCAGAAAGTACATGTCGTTCTAAATTAATGGTGTTTTGAATTGTATAAGGCCCTTGTACACCAAGATCAAGAGCAAAAATTGCGATGTTGTAACCGTTGCTGATGATAGATTCAGGAAAAGCAAATTGATCTTCCACGAATGTGATATTTTCAAAAGACTCGTAGTGATAGATCAAGTCAAGGTCTAAATGAAGCCTACCGGTACCTCGAGAAATTTCTTTTTGAAATTTGATTCCACCGCCAAAAGTAGAAGAGCTGGCAGATTCTGAAAAACCATTCTGAGTCAATTGACTTGTTCCTGACTGTAAAAAAGGTGCGATGCGAGGTGGCCATTTCTTTTTATAGCCTTTAAATATTCGTCCCTGAAAGGAGGCGTAGCGTTCGTCATATTCAAGTAAGAAATTAGACAGGGCATTATGATCGTAGTCAACATTTTTGATTTTGTCTTCTACGAGTTCACTTTTAGGAAGCATTTCCTTCAGCACTTCTTCAAATGCCCGAATGACAATTGATTTTCTTCCATTTCGAATCGTTTTTTGAGTAAGTAATTCAAATTGACTAGTTGTAGGGTTTTCTAAATAGAAAAAGTTTTTGGCTCGTGCATCTCTGTAGGCATATAGGATCAAGGTTCCTTGATAGACCACTTCCAAAAATTGCATCCTGTCTTTACCTATTTCTTTCGAAACAAAGACCAATTGATCTTCTATGCCGTATCCGAAAATATCGCCAGGGCTATAGTTCGTTTCATAGCCGAGAGAATCACGAAAAATGCATTGTAGTGAGGCTTTATTATAGCTCCTGTATTTGATTTCTCCTCTTAAGGTATCAAAGGGGGAATTGAGGATAAAACCACTTTTATAAAAAGATTGGCCTACTGACATACTAAGGCCAGCCAACAAAAGCGTTATGCTCAAAGCGAATGTTCTCACATGATTAATTTAACCAATAATCCTACATTTGGGTAACTTTTAGAAAAGCACATGTTTCAGTTAAGGTTTTCACTTTTTTTACTTGGGTTTATTTACCTTTCTCGAGGTATGCAAGCACAAATCGCATTACCCAGAATTAGTCCATCATCGACAATTAAGCAGACCATTGGATTAACTGATTTTGAAGTAGAGTACTCAAGACCTGGTAAGCGTGGTCGCGAGCTTTTGGGCGAACTGATTCCTTATGGAAGAATTTGGAGAGTAGGCGCTAATGAATCCACCAAATTCACGGTTTCTGGAGATGTGTTGGTAAATGGCGATACATTAAAGGCTGGGACGTATGCACTTTATGCCTTTCCTGAAAAGGAGGAATGGGAGGTGGTTTTTCACGCTGATACTTCACATTGGGGAGACGGCCGCACAGCCTATGATTTCTCAAAAGATGTGCTTCGCGTGAAGAGCAAAGTATATTTTGAAGAGAACGAGGTTGAGAATTTCAGAATCGATTTCCAAGGCCTGAATCATGATAGTGGAAAAATGGTTTGGGCATGGGGAAACTTTAGATTAGCCTGTGACATTACAGTTTTTACTGATGATTTTGTGATGAATGATATCACACGCCAGATCTGGATGAATCCAACTGCTGACACTTATTATCAGTCTGCAAGGTATTTGCAAGAACAGGGTAAAGATCAAGAGGATGCTTTAAGGTACTTAGACATGGCTGAGATAATTGGGGGTCCGAAATACTATGTTTATCGCGTTCGAGCCTTGGTATTGGCACAATTAGAACGCTATGAAGAAGCCATTCAGGCTGCCGAAGCCTCCAAACTCCTAGCTGATGAGGAAGATAAAGATGAGTTTGTCAGATTAAACAGACGTTCTATTAGAGAATGGAGGCGATTCCTCAGAAATTGAATTGATCTAATAAATGATCTGCCGTTTGAATTCGGTCTATTTTTTCACTTTGGGTATAAATAATCTCATTCACTAGGTACCAGCGTATCGGGAAGTGGTATTTAGGAAGCTTTTTGCTAAGCTCTTTATGGTTTTCCTTCAGATAATTGATGAATATTTTCGAATCGCTGATGCCGATCAACTTTTCACCCAGTTCTTTATCGCTTTCTTTCCAAAAGAAGAAATTATGATTTTCAGCAGAGATATTGATCTTTAAGGTAGACTCAGCCTCTTCTAAACTCACTTTTATACCGCCTGTATTCACTACAAGGTCATAGCGACCGATCCACTCAAAACCTGACTTTTTGATTTTCACAAGGTCATTAGTTTCAAGCCATTCGTCATGCGTGACACCACCTTTGATCATTAGACAACCTTTCGCATTGATGCTGATCTGATTATCGCCAATTACACGAAAGCTGCTACTCTTCTTCTCACCATTTAATTGTCTTAATGCAATATGAGAAACGGTTTCAGTCATGCCAAAAGTGCTAAAACAGGTGGCCTTTATGCCTTGAAGTGTCGCAATTAAACCTTCAGAAACAGCGGCACCGCCAATGATCACTTGTTCAAATCGATTCATTATGCTTTGACCATTTTCTTCAGCTAATGTCTTTTTGATTTGCAGGGGGACCATAGCGGCAAAGTCATAGTGAGACCATAATTTCATTTCAGGGAGTAACCCTTTTGGCTTGATCAAGTGCACATTCCATTCGCTCAATATCGCTCTCACCCACATCATTTTTCCACCAATATATTCAGCGCTAATGCAGTGCAGTACATTGGCGTTTTTCGGTATTTTTAGCGCTGCAATAGTGTTTTTTGCACTGATCTCCATCTGAATTTTATCGATGAATATGGCTTTGGCTTTGCCGGTAGAGCCCGATGTTAATTGCTTGAACTCTGTTCCTCCAGCAAACCATTCTTTTAAGAACTGCTGTGAAGAGATGGCCCATTTGGGCATGTCTTCTTCATTAAGTGAGAGGAATTCACTAATGGTATAGTTTTTGTCTGAAATAGTGACCGATAAAGCCATTTTCTCTAGTAATTTTCAACCATGAAATTAAAGCTGTTCCTCACCTTTTCCGCCATATTTCTGATTAATTCTTTGTTAGCACAAAGTGCACGATATGTTATTTCAGGAATTGTCAAAGATGGATTGACCGGAGAGACCCTTCCTTCTGCCAATGTGTTTTTATCGGGGACAACTTTTGGTAACACAACTGATCAGAATGGTGAATTTCAGCTTAAAGTATTTGAAAGAGGTAGTTATGAGTTGGTGGTTCGCTTCGTGGGTTATGAGACTTATTATCAGGCCATTGAATTTACAGTGCCTGAAGATAAAGGCTTTGAGGTTATTTTAATGCCAGAGAGTGTCAACTTAGGTAGTGTGGTGGTGACAGATAAGCGAGACGAGGAGTGGAAAAGGAATTTAGAGACATTTAAACGTGCTTTTCTCGGTATATCAAAAAATGCGAGCCGTTGTAAAATATTAAATGAAGATGAGATCAATTTCTTTTATAATACTTCGAATCGGACGCTCGAAGCTTTTATCGAAGGTCCAATTAGAATAGAGAATAGGGCATTGGGCTATGATTTGAATTACTACTTGGAAAATTTCATTATTGACTATAAACAGGGTTTGACACAATACTATGGATTCACACAATTTAGTGATGCTAAGGAAGGGAATGGAGAGAAAAAACGTTTTCAAAAAGCACGTAAATTAGCCTACAAAGGTTCAAGAGAACATTTTTTCAATGCGTTATATCATGATCGCTTAAAAGCTGAAGGTTTTGAGGTTTCCTTGGCTGAAGATGTGGAGGGTTTTGGTCGAGCGCTGACAAAATTAGATGCAGATTTATATGATTCTCTAAAAAATGGCCCCAGCGATATCTCAAGGAGGCTGGGTTTTGAAAATTATGTTTACATCACCTATTTAAATGAAATAGAATCCGCGGAGTATGCTGGTACCAACAGCATGCGTTTGAAAGGAGAGAAAACGCCTAAATTACCTCAGAGGAGTTGGATCAAATTAATGGATACCAAAGAGCCTATCATATTTGAACAAAATGGATATGTAGTAAATCCGATATCATTCTTTTCCAATGGATATTGGGGCTTTGAGAAAGTAGCTGAAATGATACCGACCAATTATCAGCCAGAGGATAACTAAAGCGCCTTAAAGGCTTCTAAAACCTTAGTATTGCGTTCAATATCGCTAAAAACCTCAATGATCTGTGGCTGATCAGCATCTTGATAAAAATGTGCCAATGCATTCATGAGCTCAGCTTCATGCTTGCAAGCAGCATAGCCCAAGTTGAATTCTTTGGCAAGGTGTTCTGCGCGTAAGCCATGGGGTGTTAGAAATAGTTTTTCCTGATTTTTCTGTTCACGAGGACCAGCGATCATATTAAAAATGCCACCTCCGTCATTATTTAAAATGACAATGCGCAGGTTTTTTGGTAGATCTTGCTGCCAAAAAGCATTACGATCATAAAAGAAGGCCAAATCACCTGTGATCAATACATTGAGCTTTTTACTGGCTTTTGCCGCACCCAATGCTGTGCTATTCGAACCATCAATCCCACTAGTGCCTCTGTTACAGAACACTTCAATGTCGTTTTTCAAGCCACCTACGAAATTGGCGTAGCGAACGCTCATGCTGTTGGCCAAATGTAAATTGACATTGGCGGGCAATGATTTCATGACTCTTTCTACGGTCATAAATTCTCCAAACTCACAATTTTCGAAAAAAGTCTTTTTCTTCTTTTCAAAAGCATCGTCAGACGGCTTCAGTACATCAGAGAATATGTCCTTTTTGATCAAGGGATTGAGCTTTTCAAAGAATTGATGGGGTTCGATGGAAATAGTTTTTGTCAAAGATTGGAGTGAATCATTGATTCGATCGGTGTCCTTAATGTGCCAATGATTTTGTGGCTTATTTTTCCTGAGATATAGTTTTAAGCTCTTAGAAATAAGAGAGTTGCCAATGGTGATCAGTAGTTCTGGAGCTTCAATGTGTCCATTTCTCGAAGGTGTAAAAAGTGCCTCTTGGTTTTGGACATTGTGTTGAAGTTGGTGTTGATTGCCCGTGATCTCATTAATGATTGCGGCTGAATCACTAAGCTGCGAAAGTTGCTTTGTCAGTAGCTCATCCTTTTTGTGCTGACCAACAATGATCCAACGAGATCGGGCATTGTTCCAATCATGAGCTAATGATTCAAGCGTTTCTTGTGATGGTGTCCTCTGGGTTTGAATTGGTTTGATCAGCCGAGTCTCTTGTTCGTATTTTATTTTTTCATTACCAGTAGGATAGAAGGGTTCTCTAATGGGGACATTTAGATGAACAGGTCCAAATACCCTTTGAGAAGCAGAAATAATAGCTTCGTTTACCAAACGATTTGAATGCCATTTTGCATCTGGGTAACTGGCGTCCACAGGTAAATCAAATGAAGCCTTAACATGTTTGCCATATATATTAGTTTGATTAATGGTTTGCCCATCGTATTGGTCAATCCATTCAGGTGGTCGATCTGCAGTGATCACTAATAATGGAATCTCTTGATAATAGGCTTCAGCAATAGCGGGAGCATAATTAAGGCTTGCTGATCCGGACGTACATATTAATGCAACTGGCCTTTTTTGAATTTGTGCCATACCCATAGCTGTAAAAGCTGCGGACCTTTCGTCAGTGACCATATGGGTTTCTATCTCAGGATGTTGGTCAAAGGCTAAGCTTATGGCGGCAGATCTTGAACCTGGAGAAAGAATGGCATGAGTAATTCCGTGCCCTGCACAAATTGCAGCAATTTCGTTGATGTGTGGAAGTATCAAATCTTATGGGTGATCTTATTAAGCAGTGTATTACACTTCATTTCTGTTTCAAGATACTCTTTTTCAGGATTTGAATCTTCGGTAACGCCAGCACCTGCATAAAGCAAGGCATGTTTGTTGAATAATTGCATGCAACGCAAATTCACGAATATATGCGTTGATGATTGTACGTTCACTGGGCCTAAGTATCCAGAGTAGTAAGAACGATCTAATCTTTCATTCTCTTGAATGAATTGTAATGCGGCTTCTTTTGGCATACCCGCAATGGCTGAAGTTGGGTGCAGTAGTTCTAGCATTACACTCGGTAATTCTGGGAAGTTGGTTTCTTCCATATTCACTTTGAATGTGGTCTTCAAGTGAAGTAAATTACCTGCTATTGTCGTTTTTGGTCCTTTCTCTTCGTATTCCCTTAGTCTAATTTTTTTAAAACAGTTGATGATGTATCTGCTTACCATCGCTTGTTCTTCGATCTCCTTCTGGTTCCAACTGGTTTCGCCAACGGCAACCCCTTCTTCAGCTTTTCGCGTACCCGCTAGTGATACCGTGGTGAACATGGGACCATCCGTTTCAATTAAAACTTCTGGACTGGCACCAAGCCACGAACCTTCATTAGGGATAGAAACAAAAGAGACAAATGCATTTTCATAAGCTTCACAAAGTCTAAGGAAGAGATTGATGACATCAAATTCCTCAGAAAAACCAACCTCTTTGGCTCTTGCCGGAACAACTTTCTCGAAATGATCTGCCTTGATGGCTTCTACCGCTTTTCTAACCAATGCCTCGTAAGAACCCGAATTGCTCAGTGCCAATTCTTTATTCATGAAATGCATAGGCTTTTTGCAGGAGACGTCTAATTGATCAACCAATTTTGATCTGAAAACTTCGCTCCTTTCGTTGGTGTCGAAGTTTGCGATCATTTCATCAAAATCGAACGACATTTTCACGTCTGATTCAATGAAGAAACGCCCTTGGCTGGCTTCAAATTTTGAAAAGATAAATCCTTCGGGAAGTTCGGAAAGCTCAACTTTATCAATCGGTTTAGCCGAATCAAAAGAGCTGATGAAGTTAATTTCATTGGTGTTAGGCAAACGCCAGATCGCCATAGGCTGACCAAGATCAAAGCTTGTTTGAACAGCACTCTTGAGCATCTGCTCTTTACTAAAGCCAGAAAGTTCTGTTTCTTTTATGAAGCTTTTCTCTTCTCGTTTCACGCTTTTTTATCTATCACAGCCATAGTAATTCTACTAATACAAGCTAATGCTTCATTCTTATCGTAGATCTTAATTTCCCACACCTGCGTCTTCTTACCTATGTGTACAGGCCTTGCTATTCCAGTGACAATACCATCTCTGACAGACTTCACGTGATTAGCATTGATCTCAAGACCAACAGCATATTGCTTACTCAAGTCAAGAGTCATTGTAGCCGCCACACTTCCCAATGTTTCGGCTAAAGCAACCGAAGCACCACCATGTAACATGCCCAAGGGCTGATGAGTTCTTTTATCAACTGGCATTGTTCCCTTCAAAAAGTCCTCACCAACTTCAGTTAGCTTTATACCTAAATGTTCAACCAAAGTGTTTTGGCCAATGGCATTCATCTTCTCTAAAGTGGCTTGTTTTGAAAACATGGTCTTTCTGAATTAAATCTTAGTTTTGCCGTGAATTGGGCAAAAATAGGAGAAAAGCATGACCAAAAAAATATACATCACCCGACACGGACAAACTGACTACAATAAAAGAGGCGTTGTGCAGGGTAGTGGAATAGATGCTGACTTGAATGAGACAGGACTTGCGCAGGCTGATGCGTTCTACCAAGCCTTTAAAGATCACCCTTTTGATAAGCTATATGTTTCAGGGCTTAAAAGAACTTATCAATCAATGGCGCAATTCATTGAAGATGGCCTTGCCTACGAAAAAGTACCTGAATTAAATGAGATCTCTTGGGGGATAAGGGAAGGGATTCCAGTTGATGAGGAAGGAAATCGCTACTATTTCAATATGATAGATGGTTGGAAAAAAGGCGACACACATCTTTCCATTGAGGGTGGAGAAAGTCCGAATGATGTGGCTCAGAGAATGCGCATTGGAATAGATAAGATAATGGCGAATACTGAAGAAAAGGAAGTCCTGATCTGTATGCATGGTAGATCTATGCGCATTTTGCTAACGATTCTATTAAACTACCCACTCCATGCTATGGATGTATTTGAACATAAGAATCTTTGCCTTTATGAGCTGGAATTTACTGGTTCAATGTTCAAAATAAATCGCTACAACCAGACTAGTCATTTAAATGGTTTAGCTCATTAAGTCTATTGAGGGCTTTTATTCTCACGCTTTGTTCATAAGGGTGGGCCTCTGCTTCAATCGCTTTTTTAAGATAGCTTTGGGCCTTTTCGAATTGTCCTGAATCTTCGTAGAGCTTACCTAGCTGGAGGTAGCTGTAAGGGATGTAATAATTATCAGTACCTAAGTCCTTGGCATGAATTACCTGCTCATTTTGAACAATAGCCATACTTTTATCCCCACTTAGTTGCGCAATTCTTGCTTTTCGATATGTCAATTCTGCTTTTTCTGTTGCTGACAGCGCAAGTGTAGTCAGTTGATCTGCCAATTTCGAGGCAGATTGATAATTACCTCCATCAATGAGATATCTTAATTCAAGCATTTCGATTCTCGAAACATCTATGTTTGCTAATATTCTCTTTGCGTTTTTATCAATTTCAGTTTGGGCTAATTCAATGGCTTTGGCTAGGTCTAGATACTCAACGACTTTTTGGTTCTTTTCATATTTAAACCACTCTGAAAGGGCCAATTTTAGATAGGCGTCTTTTACATAATTGCTGCCCAAGCTTGATTGAATATAGCTTTTATAAAATGTCTTTGCCTGTTGGTATTCACTCTGTAAAAAGTGAGATTCTCCTAGTAGATAGCTACGAACGGGTATATCATCGGACAAAGTCTTAAAGTACTTGGCAGCGTTTGCAGGATCGTGTTGCTTCAGAAGATAAAGGCCTTCTATATAATTTTCGACTGCTGTATTATTTAATCTTTTTTCGTATTCGTCTTCAAGAATATAGGCATTGATCAACTTGAGCATCATTTGCGCTTCGGTTCCCCAGTGATCATCAAATAGACTAATGCGTTCAAGTGATTGAATGCCTTTTTGAAAATCTCCTTTCATTCCAAACAAATTTACGATCCATTGATTCTCTTTTGGCACTATAGCGAAAGTAATGTCAAGCAGTCCTTTTGTTCTATCATTCAGCTCAAATTCAGGATATCTCTCAATGTTATCCTGAATATTCATGAGTGCTTTTCTTAAGGTCCAAAAAGCTTCCCATGTGTTGCCATACTTTCCTGCTACAAAAGCCCATTGTGTTCTGATTTCAGCTTTGACGAAATCCTTTCTGGGGTCATTTTCTAGGCTTGCCAGCCGTTTGATTCGCTCGGAGAAATTATCAGAAGCAACTTGGTATTGTTCTTCATTTTCGAAAAAAAGGAGAGCTGTACAAGCGTTTAGATTTTCAACATAAATGTCAAAATAGGGATCTTGTGAAGGGGAGGCGCTGAGTATTAATTGAGCGGCCTCAAAATCCATAGCTAAGAAATGATCATATGCGCTTTGAGCATTTGTCTGTGGCAGAATGCAAAGCATAAAAAAAGGATAGACCAATAGGCCTATCCTTTGCATGATATTTTTAATCAGGATCAAGCTTATTTAGCAGCTTTTTTCGCTGTTGTAGTCTTTTTGGTAGTAGTCGCTTTACGACTTCTTCTTGGCTTCTTCTCTTCGTTCACGATTTCATCGGTCACTTCAGCCAAGATTCTACCACAATGCTCACAAACGATCAGTTTCTTGTTTTCTCTGATGTCGGCTTGTCTCTGAGGAGGCACAACATTAAAACAACCTCCACAAGCACCTCTGCTCACGGGAACAACAGCTAAGCCATTTCTAGCATTGTCTCTAAGCCTTTGGTAAGAGGTCAACAATCGATCTTCGATCTTTTTGCATGCTTTTTCTCTTTCCGTTAGAAGCTTTTTCTCATCCGCTTCACTTTCCTTGATCAACACTTCAAGTTCAGATTGCTTATTCGTAAGGTCTTTCTTTCTTTCTGAAAGGTTTTCCTCGGTAGCCTCGATGTCTACTTTTTTGCTTTCAATCTTAACTCCAGCTTCTTTGATACGCTTTTCAGAAATCTGAATTTCTAAGGTCTGTAATTCCATTTCCTTAGTGATCGCATCATATTCTCTGTTATTTCTAACATTCATTTGCTGCTCCTGATACTTTTTGATCAGTGCCTCAGAATTTTTGATTTGTGTTTTATGATCAGATATGTTGCCTTCTAATTCACTAAGCTCAGTTTTGAACTTTTCTACTCTTGTTTCAATACCTGCAATCTCATCTTCAAGATCCGCAACTTCGTCAGGTAAGGCGCCTCTTACTTTTTTGATCTCATCTAATTGAGAATCAATTGATTGTAACTTTTTAAGCGCGTCTACTTTTTGTGCAACTGTATTTTCCATCGATTAAGTTTTAGAAGTATTTTACGGGATTCGTATTCACCTCTGACAAATAGGTTGCAATATTAGTAAAATTTTCGCTCAGATACCTACCAATTAAGTCTTTTGTAAAGACCTCGCTTTCATAATGTCCAATATCCGCGATCATCGTTTTTCCCTCACCATCAAAGAACTCATGATATTTGAAATCAGAGGTGACAAATGCATCTGCCCCTTGAGCCATTGCTGTTCGCAGTAGAAAGCTTCCTGAACCACCACAAACCGCTACTTTTTTGATCAATTGCTTATCTAGAACGGTGTATTTAATGGTGTTCAGACCCATTCTTTCTTTCAAAAGTTTTAGGAATGATTGAATATCTAAAGGTTTATTTAATTCACCGATCATTCCACTTCCTACTTCTTGGTTGGTATTGTTAATTGAGGTGATGAAGTAAGACGCCTCTTCATAAGGGTGTGCTTTTTTCAGCGCAGAGATCACCTGGCCTTGACGGTATTGCGGAAGCACCACTTCTACGCGGTCCTCGTTTACGTTTTCTTTGGTACCGCCTTTGCCAATGGTTGGACTGGCATTTTCAGTCGGCTTGAACGTTCCAGTTCCATTTATTTTGAAGCTGCATTCTTCATAATTACCAATATTTCCTGCACCGGCCTCATGTATGGCATCTAAGACCTGATTTGTGTTTTCTTTTGGGACGAAAAACTCGAGTTTGACAAGCGTATGATTTTTTGGTTTGAGAATCTTAGTCTGAGATAGCCCAATTTTTTCAGCGATCATCGCGTTCACACCGGTATGCACATTGTCCAAATTTGTGTGTATGGCATAGATCGCTACATCATTTTTAATGGCCTTGATCACGGTTCTTTCAATATAGTTTCGACCAGTAAGGCTTTTTAGGCCTCCGAAAATTATCGGATGATGTGCGACAATGAGGTTGGCTTTTTTAGCGATGGCTTCATCAACAACAGCTTCGATACAATCTAAGGTGATCAGGACACCAGTGACCTCATGACTTGGGTTTCCGGTAAGCAAACCCGAATTATCATAAGATTCTTGATAGTTTTTCGGTGCCCAAGACTCGAGTTTTTGAATGATATCGCTGATTTTCGACATATTTGACAAAGTTTCTTTTACTGTTCCAAAGTAATAGCAAAACAGATGAAATTACTAAGATGGCTGCTCTTTCCAATATCCCTTGTTTATGGGGGAGTTACGGCTATCCGCAATTTTTTATTTGATATTGGGATCTATGGTCAGAAACGTCATGATGTAAATGTCATCGCGGTAGGAAATATTTCTACTGGGGGGACAGGTAAGACGCCTTTTGTTGAATCTTTGATCAATTTAATTCCGCTTGATAAGAATATCGCTGTAATAAGTAGGGGGTATGGGCGCAAAACCAAAGGCTTTCGTTTAGCAACTCAACAAGACACTGCTGAAACGATTGGTGATGAACCTTTTCAACTGTTTAAGAAACACCATGAGCGAATTCATCTAGCAGTAGCCGAAAAACGGAGAATTGGCATTGCTGAACTACTGAGGATTGATCCCAAGATTGATGTGGTTTTATTGGATGATGCTTTTCAGCATCGATGGGTGAGCCGAGACCTCAATATACTTTTGACGACCAGCGCAAATCCATTTTATTCGGATTACCTGTTACCGACAGGTAATTTGAGAGAATCAAGGTACTCGGCTAAAAGAGCTGATATTATAATTGTGACCAAATGTTCTCGTTTTGAGCAGTCTATTATGGAACTTCAGAAAAAGAAGATCTCTTCATTTTCAAGGGCACTTGTCAACTTCTCTATGATTGATTATGGTCAATTCACCCCAGTTTTTGGAGAGGCTAAGTTTCTAGGAAAAGAGCTTTTACTTTTGACAGGTATAGCCGATGCAAGTTCATTAAAGAATGAATTATCGAATCGTTATCAGGTGAAAGATCACTTCGAATTTGGTGACCATCATGCTTTTAATCGAGATGACCTGGATCAATTAAATGTTAAACTTTCTCAAAATCAATTGCCAATTGTGACTACAGAGAAAGACATGGTACGACTTTTGGCATTCAAAGACCATGACCTTTTCAAGTCCCATGCACTTTTTTACATACCAATTGAGATGAATGTTTTTGATGAAAAAGCATTGAAAAAGGAAATAATGAAAGTGATTCAATAGTCTTAAAGTAATTCGATTTAGTAATTTTGGCTGTGCAGAAAAGACTATCGCTGTGGATCGTATTGTTGTTGGTATTCCAACTTGCTGAAGCTCAGGACAGGCGTGTGCAAAGCCGGTCGGTGAACAGAGACTCTATCACCGCATTGAGAGGGGCAAAAAGTCTGCTAGATACAGAGGAAAAAAAAGGTTATGGGCCTCAAAGTACCCGCTTCACTTACGAAGAAAACTTCAAATACAACGATATTGTCTTCAGTTCGCCAGATACGCTTCCCGAGAATACACACCGATTTAATGACCTAGCTTCTGAAGATTTCCTGATACAGAATATGGGAAACATTGGTAGTGCGGTGAGAAAGCTGATATGGGATCCAAGCATCAAAACTGGGGTAAATTCAGGCTACAATGCATTCAATAGCTTTTATACTACTCCAGACCAGATCAAATACTTTGATACCCGATCTCCATACACAGAACTCAATGCAGACTTTGGTTCTGGTGGTAGGGCGAAGACCAGCGTATTGTTCTCGCTAAATGACAGCATCAACTTTAATTTTGGTTTTGCTTACAATAACATTCGTGCCGATAAACAATTGGCCTATTTGCAGCGAGGTGATTTCAATGTAAAGAGCACCGATTGGAATTTTTTCGGATTTCTTAGACCAAAAAAGCTCCCAAAGTATCTTTTGCTCTTCAATATGACCCAATTTAGGCATGAGGTTGATGAGCAAGGTGGGATACTTGACCCTGCGATCAACCCAAATGACACTACTGACATTTGGGATTATCGCGATGAAAATGTGATCCTAAGTGAAGCAACTGCTTTAGAGAAAAGGGGTGGTGGACATATCTATCAGCAATATGATATTGATTCGATCTTTCAAGTATATCATGCCGCAACATATGAACAACAGCTCAATAGATATTATGATATTTATGATTTAGGCGGGTCTGATTCTCTGATGTATACCTCAGGACTCTCAGGCCTTGAAAGAGATACGATCGATGAAAGAACAACTTATCAAATGGTTGAAAACGAGGTTGGTCTAAAAGGAAGAACGAAGAGATTTTCTTATACGGTCAATTTTAAGAACCGCTGGATACGTAACGAGATTGTTAGAACAGGAGAGAAACTAGAGGAGGTTGAGAATTATGTGGGAGGAACCCTTCGCCAACAGATCACACCGAAGATTTTCCTGAAGGCTTCTGGTGAGCTAGGTTTACAAGGTAATTATTCCGTGAGTGGCAACTTTGCTAGTTCTTTCTTTGTGGCGGAGTATAAAAGAATAAGCAGAAGGCCAACATTTTTAGAGAGGAGATATATCAGCCAGCAACAAGAGTGGAGCAATGATTTTTCGAACGAAACAAGCGATAATTTTTATGGAGAATTGAGACTGCCAGTTGGCAAATTGTTAGTTCAGCCATTTACAAGGTTCAATGTGATCTCTAATTATATTTTTTTTAACGAACAAAAAGTGCCAGAACAGACTGGAAGTGAAGTAGTCATTCTTACTCCTGGATTAAATCTGAGGTGGCAAGTGGGACCAAGGGTAACATTGAAAAATGCGACTTATTATACTTCCGTTTCTGGCGGTTCTGCTGAAAAATACCCCGCGCCAAAGTGGTTAAATACTACGCAAATTGCGTATCGAAACACTTTGTTTTCAGGTAAAATGATGATTCAAACGGGGATAGATGTACATTATAGAAGTTCATATTTTGCGCCAACTTATAACCCTGTCAATCAGCAGTATCACTTGCAAACCGATGAAAAGTTAGATGGCTTTATTCATGCCGATCTCTTCTTTAATTTCAAAGTCAAGAGTTTTCGGTTCTTCGCCAAGATCGCTCACATCAATCAAGGAGCTCCTCTAGGATCTGATGGATACTTTATCACGCCCCTATATCCTGGAACTAGAAGAACCTTCGATATGGGCGTGATATGGCAATTTTTTGATTAGTATTTATTTCTGGAAAAGGATAAAATTCAATCCCATGTTAATGACATGTTTGAATTGAATCTCTCTTGATGAGGTGCCGTCTCCCTGATCAATCAAAATATCATCATCATAGATCAAGGTAAGACCAGCCGATGCATTGAACCAAGAGTTTACTTTGGCAACCAAAAGCATGTCTAAATTCGTATCTACGTTACCAAACGTTTCATAATTAGTAAAGAAGTTTGCAGAACCTTTGAAGGTGATGTTTTCAGCAATAGGCAGGTTTAGCGTTAATAAAATGTTGTTACCAAACTCATAACGAATGTTTTCTCCAGGAGTGACACCAAAGTCACCTCTGGCGGCTAGTTCATCATCCATTACAAAGGTTATTTTCCCAGCTGCTGGTGCCAATTGAGCAGTAAATTTATCGTTTAGATCATAGGTCAGACCAAGGTTGATATTAAGATAGCCGGGAGCCATAAAGTTGGAGATCTTTGTTGCGATCTCTCCGCCAGGATTATTTGGGTCTGCGGCAAAGTTATTTCCAATCAAGAGTTGGGTTCTGAAAATTCCCACGGCACTGTAGGCCCATTTTGGTTTGAATTTGTGAGAATAGGCACTCGCTAGAATAACATTGTCATCAGTTTTTCGGAAACTCTGTTCTCCGACTTTAGCACCACCCAAGTTAAAATCAACTTGATGTACCCATTTTACAGGACCTTTTACTTTGGTGTATTTCGTGTAATAGACTGTGCCTAGCGAAATCGAATTCTCACCACCAGCAGCCCAGTTAGAAAGGCCAACGTTAGCAAAATTGAAGCCTAGCGAACCTTCTTTTCTAATGACTACTGAGTCAGCTTCTTGAGCCGATAGGCTGATTAAACCAAAGGCAAAAAATGCAGTTAGTATTAATTTTTTCATATGAATTGGTTGGATAATTTTGCCAAAAATGAGGACAATACTTCTATTTGGCAAGTATTAAAGGTTCGGATACTGAGAATTCATTTCTTGCCCAATTATTTTCCGCGTTTAACTTTGCATTCATGGCTGAAAAACTTGAAAAAAATACCACCCTGGGATTACAACTTCCGACAGATCCGCGTTGGGCGAATGTTGCTGAAATGAATCTTGAAGATATATTAGTTGATCATGCCTATTGCGAACAAAAAGCAGCCACTTCTTGCATTTCATTGATCGTGCAATTTCCTGATAAGGATGAATTGGTTGAGCTGATGACACCTATTGTGGCGGAAGAATGGAGCCATTTTGAGCGTGTAATCGAGCAGTTGAGAAAGAGGGGAATGAAACTCGGTAAACAGCGTAAGGATGAATATGTGATCAAGCTTCAGGCGATACTCAAGAAAGGGGGGAGTAGGGAGGAACAGTTGGTAGAAAAGCTATTGATGAATGCCCTTATCGAAGCCAGAAGTTGTGAACGGTTTAAAACATTGCACGAGAATATTGAAGATGAAGAGTTGAGTAAATTCTACTATGAATTGATGGTTTCTGAAGCGGGGCACTACAAAAACTTCCTACAACTGGCCAAGACCTATCTGCCAGAGGAGAAGGTGATGAATCGCTGGCGAGAATTCTTACAAGCGGAAGCAAAGATCATAGAGAACCTAGAATTGAGGCCGGATCGTATGCACTAGGTCTTACGTTTTTTCTTCTTGGCGGCAGGAAACAAAATGTTATTCAGGATCAATCGATAACCAGGCGAATTAGGATATAAATTTAAGTCTGTTGGCTCTTCCCCAACTCGATGTTGATAATCTTCAGGATCATGACCTCCATAGAAAGTCCAGAAACCTTTTCCGAAAATACCGTGAATGTATTTTGCTTCACTGGCAGCTGTTGTTTCACCCAGTACCACTACATCTGGTTTGATCAAACGACTCTTGTATGAAGTAGTTTGTCCATAAAAGCCCTTGATTAGATTTAAATGATTTTGGGTGAGCATGGTAGGGACTGGATCCCATTTTGCAGAGAATTGAAATAGTTTGAAATAATCGTTGCCTTCATTTAATGCACGTTGGCGTCTGGCTTCAGTATTGTCAATGTTAGAGAATTCGTATTCTAAAGGGTCTTTTCTCAACCTAAAGTTTTCAAAAGCGAGGGTCTTACTAAAATCAAATCTACTCTCTGCATTGGGGTCGGCAGGATCACCATCATACATCGCCTCAATAAAATCTACACCATCGGCTGCAAGTGCGATATCGAACGAATCGGTAGCAGAGCACATGGCAAAAAGGAAACCGCCACCAGCTACAAAGTCCCTGATCTTATGTGCTACAGCTAAACGCAATTGGGATACTTTAGCAAAGCCATGTTTTCTAGCAGAGGCCTCATAATCTTTTTGCTGCTGAATGTACCAGCTGTAATTTTTGAAACTTTGATAGAATTTACCGTATTGGCCTGTGAAATCTTCGTGGTGCAAATGAAGCCAATCGTAGGAGGTCAATTCATCGGCCATAAGTTCATCATCATATACCACGTCATATGGGATCTCTGCATAGGTGAGTGCGAGTGTTACCGCATCATCCCAAGGCATTTTACTCTTGGGAGAGTAAACCGCAATTTTAGGAGGCTTCTCCAAACGCATTACGTCCATGTTGGTGGAAGGAGAAGACAATTGCTTTTCTAATTGTGCTGCTTGTGCATCTGAGATCACTTGATATGAAACACCTCGAATGATCAATTCATTTTCTACACCAGTTCTGCCCGGTAAAAGAAAACTTCCGCCTTTATAATTTAACATCCATTGAATTACTTCGTCTTTATCTAAAACCCAGTAAGCGATACCGTAGGCTTTTAGATGATTAGTTTGCGTTTCGTCCATTGGCACCAGAATTTTATTGGCGACAACTGGGGTTAAAATGCTAACAAATAATATCAGTAAGAATGCTTTCCTCATTTCGACTTGTCTTTAGACCGTTTATGTGTGGATTCGTTCAATTTACGGATTAGTTGTGAACTTTTGACTAGTGGTCAATTACCTTTACAACGTCAAAAACTGCTCATTGATCAATGAATCTGAAAGAAAATATAAGAGAAGGACTTAAATCTATCAAATCTAATGTGCTGAGAACCTTTCTCACGGGTTTGATCATTGCCATTGGTATCGCTTCTTTGGTGGGGATGTTAACCGCTGTAGATGGTATTCGAAGTGAAATAGATTCCAGTTTGTCCAATTTAGGTGCCAATAGTTTTGATGTGAATTCAAAATCCTCAGGAAGAAGAAATCGAGGAGGCGTTAAGGAGAAATCTTATGAGCCGATTCAATTTGATGAAGCGATGAGATTCAAAGACCTTTATGATTACCCTTCGACCACAACGATTTATACAAGAGTTACAGGGAGTGCGGAGGTTAAATACGGTCAGAAGAAAACCAACCCGAATATTTCTGTGACTGGTGGCGATGAGAATTATTTCTCAATAAAAGGAATCAATATTGAACAGGGCAGAAACTTCTCTTCCTTGGAAACGCAGTACGGCAACTATGTATGCATTCTAGGTACGGAAGTGGTAAAAGCATTGTTCACCGAAACCGAAGAGCCATTGAATAAAACCATAAAACTTTATGGGAATAATTATAGAGTTATTGGAGTGCTCGAGGAAAAAGGCGGTTTTGGGGGTGGAACAGAAGAGGATAGAAACATTATCATCCCTCTGTTAAATGCGAAGCGTTTGGATAGGAGAGGATTCATGAGATTTAGTGTGACCACTATAATCGATAACCCAGAAGACATTGATTATGCGATGGGAGAAGCTACAGGCTTAATGCGGAAGATCAGAAATGATAGGATTGGAGCAGATGATTCATTTGAAATAGAGCGAAGCGATTCTGTAACAGAGGCTTTGGATAACATAACAAACGGTATGCGCATAGGTGGTTTTGCCATTGGGGCAGTGACACTACTAGGAGCGGCCATAGGCCTCATGAATATCATGATGGTGTCTGTAACGGAGAGAACACGTGAAATCGGGATTCGAAAGGCGCTAGGTGCAACCCCAAAAAGAATCAGACAACAGTTTCTCATAGAAGCCATTGTCATATGTCAAATGGGAGGTATTGCGGGTGCTTTTTTAGGTATTGGCATTGGTAATGTATTGGCGGGTTTCCTCGGTGGTACTTTCGTGATCCCATGGGTTTGGATCACCGTAGGATTGATCATTTGTGTTGTTGTTGGCTTGGTTTCAGGATTTGTTCCAGCCAATAATGCTTCAAAAATGGACCCGATTGAATCTTTAAGGTTCGAATAAAGCTTAAACGGTTTTCAGATATGATGAAAAAGCGCCTATTCTCAGGCGCTTTTTTTAATTTCAATAAACTTTTTAATTATGGATTTCAGCGAACCGCAACACAAGAAAATCATTGGTATAATGTACATAGTCTTTAGTGCACTAGGATTGCTATGTATCGCTTTTTATGATGTCTTTATGGATGCTATTTTAGACTTGGCTGCTCAAGAAGAGCCAGAAGTAATGGACAAGATGTTCATTTTTGATCTCATAGCAGCATTTATCTGGGGCATTGGTCTTATTTTCTACCTACCTAGATTGATCATTGGTATTGGACTGGCACAAGGAAGAAGATGGGCGAATACACCAGGACTGGTTTTTGGTATCATAAGTCTGATCAACATTCCTTTAGGAACGCTACTAGGGATTTATGCTATTCTGGCTTTTACCACCAAGCCCAAAGAAGAGCTGTAAATTATTGAGCAGGTACATAGATCACCTTCTTCGTTTCGAAGAACTCCTCTTCAAAGAAATCTGGTAAATCAAAAGATTGAATCTTTTTGAGCTGAGCTGCTTTGAGCTCTTCTTTTAAGTCACCACCTTTTAGATAAAGCAGTCCATTCTTCATAGAGGAATGACGATGATGGCCTTTAAAGTTTCTTTTTATCCATGGGTAAAAACGTTCGAGTTTTGTTACCGCTCGGCTCACAATGAAGTCATATTTGGTTTTGATCTCTTCAGCACGGATCTGTTCCGCTTTTACATTTGTCAGTTCAAGTGTTTCTGCCACAGCCTTCACCACCTTGATCTTTTTGCCTATTGAATCCACGAGGTGAAATTGAGATTCGGGAAACATAATGGCTAGTGGAATACCAGGAAAGCCACCTCCGGTACCTACATCCAAAACCTCACTTTCGGGCAAGAACTGTCTCACCTTTGCAATGGCCAATGAATGCAATACATGTCGTTCCTCTAAATTGTCCACATCTTTCCTGGAAACGACATTGACCATATCATTCCACTCTTTGTAAAGCTGAGGTAGCTGCTCAAGTTTTTGATATTGCTCAGGTTCTAGATCTGGAAAATATTTTCTCACCAATGACATCTGGCAAAGGAAAAGAATAATTTAGAAGGGAGGAAGACTAAATGTGGTCTTTCTTATTTTTCACTAGGTCGTACATCAGTTCACGTGCCCTATGGAGCTGGGCTTTGACCGTGCCTAGAGGCGCATTAAGTTCTTTGGCGATCTCATCATAGCTCAACTCATCGAAATAGCGCAGTTTTACCAATCGTTGGTACTTCGCGGGAAGTTTGGTGACAAACATTCTCACCAATTCGATCTTTTGCCCCTTTATGGCTTCTTCTTGTGGATTGAGGTTCTTGTCTTCTACATCGATCGTCACACTGTCACCATTGTCATCTTTGTAAGAGGAATGGAGACTCATGGTATTGAGCCTTTTCTTTCTGATAAAGTCGATGGTGTTATTGGTGGCGATTCGAAAAAGCCAGGTACTGAAAGTAAAGTCTTTCTTGAATTTGTGGAGATTTTTGAAGGCTTTGGCAAAAGCCTCAATCGTCAAGTCTTCGGCATCATCAACATTTCTGATCATTTTAAGAATCATATGATAAACAGGTTTACGGTAGCGTTTTAATAAGTCTGCGTAAGCTTGCTCATCTTGACCTGAAACTGCCAGATCAATTAATTTAAAATCCTCTAATGCTTTTTCAGAAAATTGCTTTCTGCTTTCCATTCAATCTGTTTTGATGCTAATGACCTAATACCAATAAAGGCATACCAAAAAGGATAACACAGTTCTACCAAGGGTAGTGCCCATTGCGTAATTTTTGAATCCAGTTTTTGACCTAATCGGTTAAATATAATATAAAATGATAAGCTTCTGATACCGAATATCAATAAGGCAGAGATCCACTGTCCGCTGATCAAGCTTGCCCCAAAAAGCAACCACATAACCAGATAACTCAACGAAAAAAAGGAGAGTATCGTTTTTATTCGTGATGAATATTTTATACCAACTGAAAGGTGCCTGGTTTTCTGATGGACAAATTGGTTCCATTGATTCTTTGGTTTTGAAGTGGTCTGAGCATCATTTTTGATTTGAATAATTGTGTTTTTCGAGTTGCAGACCGATTGGGCAATCAAGTCATCATCGCCACCAATTACGCCACTCATTTCTTCAAGCTGAGAAATGGGATAGGACTCTTTCCAGATCGCCCAGTTTCTCCCTATCGCCATATAAGGCAAGCCATGCCCTGCCAAGCCCAGGTATTGTAGCGCTGTAAATGCTGTGTCAAATTGGATCAATTGATTCAACAGGCTATTATTCTTCTTATAACCAGCATATCCCAATACGATCTTCTTGTCCTTGTTGATTCCTGATGTCATTAAACTGATCCACTGACTGCTTTTAGGAAGACAATCACCATCAGTAAACAAAAGCACCTCGTTTTTAGCACTGGCAATACCTTGCTTTAGGGCATATTTCTTACCTGTCCACCCTTTTGGTAATGTTTTGATGTGTAATATTCTTAACCAAGTTTCGGATTTCCCTTGCTCCAGAATATCATTTGTTTCATCCGAAGAACGGTCATTGATCAGGATGACCTCGAAATTGGGATGTTCTTGGTTTTGAAGTGCTTTAAGCAGCTCGTTTAAATGCTTGGCTTCATTTCTCGCAGCAATGATCACAGATACAGAATGTGTTTCATGTGTTTTAACATTAGAGCTAATCCCCTTCAATACCCACCCATAAAACAGGCATTGGAAAAAGAATAGAAATGCGAAATAATGTCAAAAGGGTAGTGAACATCTGCAAACTGTGGAGTCAAAGAAAGAAGATTTCGCCTATCCTGCTATTTTTGTGGCGACAAAATTGGTTATGCAGTTCGAACTAGACGCGAAAGATAGAGGAAGTAAGGCAAGGGCAGGTGAGATCACTACGGATCATGGTAAGATCCAAACGCCAATTTTTATGCCCGTAGGTACTGCCGCAACGGTAAAGGGAGTACATCAGCGAGAGTTGAAAAATGATGTGCAGGCACAGATCATCCTAGGCAATACCTATCATCTTTATTTAAGACCTGGCCTCGATGTCATCGAGGGAGCGGGTGGTTTGCATAAATTCAATGGCTGGGACAGACCATTGCTCACTGATTCTGGTGGGTATCAAGTTTATTCACTTTCAGGAACCGGGAGAAAAATTAAAGAAGAAGGTGTAACCTTTAAATCGCATATTGATGGGAGCAAGCATGTATTCACGCCAGAACATGTGATCGATATTCAAAGAACGATTGGTGCGGATATTATCATGGCCTTTGATGAATGTACACCATATCCATGTGACTACGAATACGCCAGAAAATCAATGGAAATGACCCACCGTTGGTTGAAAAGATGCTGCGATCGATTTGATGAAACCGAGGGTAAATATGGCTATTCACAAACACTCTTTCCAATTGTTCAGGGCTCAACCTATAACGATTTAAGAAGGAAATCTGCAGAAACTATTGCCTCATTTGAGAGAGAAGGAAATGCCATTGGAGGCCTATCAGTAGGTGAACCCGCTGAGATGATGTATGAGCATACAGAAGTGGTCTGTGACATTTTGCCGGAGGACAAGCCGCGTTATCTTATGGGTGTAGGAACACCCGAAAATATTTTGGAGTGTATTGCACTCGGTGTTGATATGTTTGACTGTGTAATGCCTACTCGAAATGCTCGAAATGGAATGCTTTTTACATCCGAAGGAATTCTGAATATCCGTAATGAAAAATGGAAAGATGATTACTCTCCTATAGACCCAAATCTGGGTGGAGAGATAAGTTCTTTCTATTCGAAAGCCTATCTAAGGCACTTGATCACAAGTAAAGAAATGTTAGGTGCTCAGATCGCTAGTATTCATAATTTGAGTTTTTATCTCTGGTTGGTGAAAGAAGCTCGAAAACAGATTGTTAACGGCACGTTTGTTGAGTGGAAGAACGTTATGGTGAAGAAAGTGACAACACGCTTATGATGCGAATTCTAGACAGATATTTGCTCAAGAAATTCCTGACTACTTTTCTCTTTGTGGTGATCATTCTTGTTTCTATTATTTTGATCATTACATTCTCCGAGCGGAATGAAAGCTTCATAAAAAACAATGTCCCTGCATCGCTTATCATCAAGTACTTTCTTTCTTATGCTCCTTACATTGCGAATTTATTAAGTCCGATTACGGTCTTTATCGCAGCTGTTTTCGTTACCTCTAAACTAGCACAGCATACAGAGGTGATCGCTATTCTCAGTGGAGGTGTTAGTTATCCTCGCATGCTTCGACCCTTTATGATCGGATCGGTGATCATTGCCCTTGTAAGTTTTGGTTTTACAGGATGGATCATTCCAAATGCCAATAAGTTCAGGGTGGCTTTCGAACTGGAATATTTCGACAAAGAATTCAACTATGCTGAACGGAATGTTCATTTTAAAGTAAGCCCAACTAGCTATGTGTATTTAAGAAGTTATGACTCTAGAAGAGATGTAGCTTATGGCTTTACACTTGAAGAGATCAAGGATAAGCAAATGGACTATAAGTTTGCTGCCAGAGAACTAAGATGGGATACCCTGAAAAGTGCATGGTTGGCGAAAGATTGGAATTTGAGGCGATTTGACGATACAAAGGAGATGTATGAGTATCATAATATAGACGATACCGTATTGACTTTGAATATGACGCCAGACGATTTTGATAATATGAATTCTTATGAGCAGACGCTCACCATTCCAGAATTGGATGCCTATATCGCTGAATTACAAATGAAAGGGGCGGACAATATTCCGCTCTATGAAATTGAGAAATACGTCAGATACATGTCGCCATTTGCGGCCATCGTTTTGACATTCATCGGTGTGATCCTCTCTTCAAGGAAGACCCGAGGGGGAGTAGGTTTCCAGATCGCTTTGGGTTTTTTGATCGCATTCATTTACATCCTGCTGTTCATTGCCGCGAAAAGTAATGCAGAAACCGGCAATACAAATCCTATCTTTGCGATTTGGTTACCCAATATGATCTTTACAGCACTTGGTCTCTTGCTTTACCGTCTAGTTCCTAAATAAATGCAGGAAGCCTCCATTAAAGACTTTATTAAACTTCACTGGATCGTTTTTCTTTGGGGCTTTACAGCCATCTTAGGAAATGAGATGACCATTCCAGCAATAGATGTTTCTATGTATCGCACAGGAATAGCTGCTGTTATTATCTACTTTTTTATGAGGTTTCGAAAGAAGCCATTTGATATTAAGCCCAGAGAAACCTGGCCATTGCTCCTTACAGGAGTAGTCATTGGAAGTCACTGGTTCTTGTTTTTCGAGGCAGCTCGAATTTCTACCGTTTCTGTATGTCTTGCGGGAATGGCTACTGCGACTTTTTGGGCTAGTTTGATTGAGCCTTTAGTAAAGAAACGTAAAGTAGCACCTGTTGAGGTGGTATTGGGTTTGATCGTTATCGGAGGGCTGTATTTGATCTTTAGATTTGAATTTGATCATGCGGTAGGACTAACCGTTGCGGTGATCTCAGCATCTTTGGCCGCATTGTTCTCTGTGCTTAACTCAACCTTTGCGCATAAGCATGACCAGTATGAGATCACATTTTACGAGATGATCGGTGCAACTGTTGGAATGGCCTTAGTTATTCCCATTTATAAGCCTAACATCTTGAATGACGAGGTTTTATTTGTTTTGCCTAACCTACTTGATTGGGGGCTTCTGGCCATATTGAGCATAGTTTGTACAGTCTATGCCTTTAGCTTGAGCATTGAACTCATGAAGAGAATTTCTGCCTTTGCAGTGAACTTGACTATTAACCTAGAGCCAGTTTATGGGATTATTCTTGCCTTGGCCATTTATGGAGAGAAGGAACAGATGAGCAATGGTTTTTACTACGGAACCTTGGTGATTCTTGGTGCAGTCTTGTCTTATCCGATTTATAAAAGAAGAAAACGTAAGAGAGCTCAGAAAGCGGCTCTATCGAATTGACCGGTACCAAGTTCCTTCTTCTAAAAGAGCACCAGTACCTGATTTCTTTATTTTAAATTTAGTCGGAATAGAGATGCGGCCATTTATGGAAGCTTTATAAACAATGAAGTGCAAATGACTTCCTGAGGCCCAACCTGTTGCGCCTGCTTGTCCAATTACTTCACCAGCTCTTACCTTTTGACCTTTTTCAACTAAGGCACCGTTTTGCTTTAAATGATAGTAATCAGCCATGGTGCCATCATCATGAAGAATCTTAATATAGTTGCCGTAGTCATTACAATCTACACTGGGGCAACCCTTGTTAGAATCTTCTTTTAGATCTACCACCTTGCCACTTCTTGCAGCACAAATATTCACTCCTTCTGGCATTGTAAAGTCTAAAGCGCGCTCATTGCGATGAGTTCCATTGCTAAAGTAGCCTTGAGATAGCAAGTATTGAGAGCCCTCTTCGAAGGGGAGTAAGTATTCTTGATCATTCTTGTGCTTTGCATTTGCATCGCCAATATAGTAGCGATAGCTGTACTTGTAGCTCCATGATCTGCCTTCAGGAATACTGAAGGTGACTAGTTCAATGCTGTCTTTTCCGGAAGGCAAAACAAGAATTTCAGGTATATCCTTGAGTGGTTTTAATCCTTTGATATCAAAGTCAAAAGTGACAGAAATTGGATACAGCTCATTATTGTTGGCATAGACTTTTAATTGTTCTTCAGTTTGTTCTGTAAAGATCTTGAGGTCAGCTTGCTTAGACTGTAAAGCAAAACCTTGGTGCAGGCCTAACAAGAGAAAAAAGGGGAGAAGAAGTTTATAATTGAACCACACGATGAAAGTACTTACTCCATTGATCAATTTCGAGTTTCGGTTCCTCTTTAAAAAGACCAAAAACACTGGATCCTGATCCTGTCATGCTCGAATAACCCGCACCCATTTCATAGAGTTCATCCTTTAGTTGGGCTACTTCGGGGGCAATTTTGAAAATGCTTTGCTCGAAGTCATTGACTAGCATTTCTCGCCAGAGCTTTAAGTCCTTTGAGAAAATGAGTTCATCAAGTACATATGAAGAAGGTTGAGGCGTCACACCTGCGTAAGCTTGTTGCGTTGAAATATGAATGCCCGGATTGACCAAAACCATCCACATTCCGCTGAGATCTAGAGCTATTGCCTTTAACTCGGTCCCAGTGCCAGTTGCTATTGCGGGTTGATTGGAAATGAAAAATGGACAATCGCTGCCTAATTGTTCAGCATAAGTTTCCAAAAACGAATCATCCAAATAAAGCTGAAAATGCTCATTAAGTGCTTTGAGCATATATGCACCATCTGCCGACCCACCACCCAAGCCTGCGCCAATTGGAATGTTTTTAAGTAAATGAATATTAAGGTGGGGAAGCTGAAAGTCCTTTTTAAGCAATTTATATGCCTGCAAAACCAAGTTCTGAGTAGCATCTCCGGGGATGTCGATTCCAGATGAGCTGAACGTAGTCTTTTTGGCTTCAACAAATTCTAGTGCATCGCAAACGGGAATAGGGTAGAAGCAAGAGTTAATGGCATGGTAGCCATTAGGGAGCTTCTCTATGATTTGAAGCCCTAGATTGATCTTGGCGTTTGGAAAACAGATCATATTTTTAAACGTCACCCTGAACTTGATTCAGGGTCTCCATAAATAATATGGAGACTACATGCAGATCCTGAATTGAATTCAGGATGACGTCAATTTATTGCTTTTAGAAAGTATAGTTTAATCTTTTTTCAATTGTTCGATCAATGCATCTGTAATACCTGATGTGGAGAAACCGCCATCATGATATAAGTTTTGCATAGTGACCATCTTGGTGAAGTCAGAGAAGAACATGACAGTGTAATTGGCACAATCTTCCGCAGAAGCGTTTCCAAGCGGTGACATTTTATCTGCATAGTCAAAGAAGACATCGAAGCCTCCTACACCTTCTCCTGCAGTAGTCATTGTCGGAGACTGAGAGATGGTATTCACTCTTACATTCTTTAAGCGACCAAAACGTTCACCATAGCTTCTTGCAATAGATTCCAATAGGGCTTTGGCTTGCGCCATATCTGAATAATCAGGGAATGTTCTTTGCGCTGCGATATAGGAAAGTCCCATGATAGAACCCCACTCATTCATAGCATCAAGCTTTTCTGCAGTTTGCATCAATCTGTGGAATGACATGGCAGAAACATCTAAGCTCTTTACCATCCAATCATAGTTGAGGTTACCATAATCGCGACCTTTACGAACGTTAGGGCTCATTCCAATTGAGTGAAGGATAAAGTCTATCTTTCCTCCTAAAATTTCTTGAGACTTGGTCAATAAGTTCTCGAGATCTTCCATTGAAGTAGCATCTGCCGGAATGACTTCCGCACC
>CBFHYE010000191.1:0-13634 GCA_965659985.1 Roseivirga sp.
CCATATTTATCTCGGTGGTTTTTATATTCATGATTAAACCAAAGTAGTAGTAATGAATAACGGTTTACTCAAAGGAGAGATCTACGAAGTATGGGGCAAGGGTAAATGGCAAAACCTTTTTGCACCTGTTGACATCGCTGGGGTTGTCCTTTTCCGTATAGCCTTTGGTGGCATTATGTTCTGGGAGTTCGCGGATTACTTAAAAAAGGAATATCAAATAATGGGCAAGGATGTGGAGGTTTATGTAGATGCACTCGCCTCTTTAAACGGGCGGAAATACCAACACATTATTGACCCCAATATTGCTCTGGCTACCCAACCCAAACCTAACTTTGGCTACGCAAGTTGGATCATGCCTTTAACTACTGAACTCAGCGAACAAAAAGAGGATTAAGGCTTAAATCCAAACTACTTTCCTTCCGGAGTACGATACGGCTGAAAAGGAATCTTTAGAAGGTTGCTCATTTTATCATTTTCAGCAGCTTCCATATGCGTATCTACCCCATAAACCAATGCTTTGGTGTCATCGACCTGAGCAAAAGTGCCGAAAATGCGATCCCAAAAAGAAAAGATGTTACCATAATTTGTATCAGTCAATGGCTGTTTATAGTGGTGATGTACTTTGTGCATTAATGGGGTAATAAATACCCAAGAGAGCGCACGGTCTACCGACTTCGGCATGTTGATGTTGGCATGTGTAATGTGCGCAAAGAGCACAGACATGCTTTGATAAAACATGATGATCCACATGGGAGCGCCAATAAGGATCACTGATAGAATCGTAAAGCTAATTCGAAAAACGGTTTCTCCCGGATGATGGCGTAATCCTGTCGTCACATCGACAGTGGTATCCGAATGATGGACTACGTGGAATTTCCACATCCACTTCACTTTGTGCTCTGTCCAGTGGATGAAGTAAGCACCGATAAGATCCATAAGTAATAACCCAACCAAGAGCTGCGCCCATAGTGGCATCTCAATGAGGTATAACAGACCAAATTGTTTTTCAGAAACAAAGTCAGAGGCAGCCAATAAGACACCTGCTAAACCAAAACCAATGATCATAGTGCAAAGCGTGAAGAATAAATTCAGCCCCGCATGACGCACTTTCTTGTACTTAAAAGAAAACAAAGGCAGTGTTCCTTCTAAAACCCAAAAAACAACAAGACCTCCGATAAGGATGCCTGCTCTGAACGCTGTGGGAATATCCCCAAAGAAGCTCACCAAATTTTCCATGGCACAATTTATTCGGCATACACCAATTATCCAATTGCTTGGATAAAACTCGTCTCGAAATGATTAACTTCCAACAGAACATTTTTACTATGAAGTCAGTATTTACCCTCTTTTTCACTTTCCTTTTTTTCTGCTCAATCAGTGTCGCACAAGATTTCTCAAGAACTGTTTCGCCATATGTGAGTCATCAGGAGGAAGCGATTGCCATTACCAATGTGTCCTTGATCGATGGAACTGGTGGTCCTATCAAGGAAAATCAGACCGTCATTTTTATCGATGGCGTGATCACGCAAATTGGCAACACCAACTCATTGACCTATCCTAGCACCTACAAAAGCATCGATGGTTCTGGCAAGACACTCATTCCCGGCTTGGTCATGCTGCATGAACACATCTTTTACCCAAAGCCATATGATGGCGTATTTAGCGTATCGCAAATGACTTTCACCTTCCCTAGATTGTATTTGGCTGGTGGTGTGACTACCATTCGCACAGCCGGCAGTATTGAACCTCAAACCGATCTGAACATTAAAAAATGGATCAACGAAGGCAGAATGCTAGGTCCTAAAATGGACCTTACCGGACCTTTTATTGAAAGGGCAGGCACACCAGTTCCTGAAGTGGGTGTGATCGAATCTCCTGAAGACGGCATCGAAATGGTCGAATACTGGGGAAAAAGAGGTATCAATTCTTTCAAGGTATATCAAAACATCACCAAGGAAGACCTAGAAGCTGTGGTGAAGGCTGCACATGCTCAGGATAAAAAAGTGACTGGGCATATCTGCTCCGTCACGTACCGAGAAGCTGCGGAAATTGGGATCGACAACATTGAGCACGGCTTTTTTCAAAGTTCGGATTTTGTGGGTGACAAAGTAGAAAACTTTTGCCCTGCCTTTAAACGAGGAAGGGCGTTGGCGGAACTGCCAGTGGATAGCCCTGAAATGGAAGACTTGATGAAGTTTCTGATCGAAAAAGATGTTGCGGTCACTTCTACCCTTCCAGTATTTGAGCCTTACACGGGTAGAGAGGTTGTCCTCGGGGGTGGACTCGATGCCATGAGTCCAGAGATCAAAGCAGATTTAAAGCAAAGGCATACTCGCATGCAAGGAAGAGATTCTAGTTCAATGGTTTCTTTCAAAAAACAAATGGCTTGGGAAAAGAAATTCTTCGATATGGGTGGAAAGCTTTTAGCTGGAACTGACCCGACTGGTGCAGGGCGAACTATTGCAGGTTATGGAAACATTAGGCAGGTAGAGCTTTTGGTTGAAGCCGGTTTTACTGTTTCCGAAGCCATTCAAGTTTCCTCATTGTATGGCGCTGAATACTTGGAAAGGGCCGACAAAGTAGGATCTATCGAAGTAGGAAAGCAAGCAGACTTAATATTGATCAATGGTAACCTAAGCCAAGACATCACAATGATGCGGAAGATCGAAACAGTCTTCAAGGATGGCATAGGCTTCGATTCGCCAAAGATCTTTGAGTCAATGAAAGGAAAAGTTGGGATGTATTAGATTCGTGATTTACTATTTGTTGAGGTAATCATTGACCGCTAGAATTTAAACTGAGATTCTTCGATCGTCCTTGAGGGTCTCTCTCAGAATGACGAATTGTTATTAGAACGTATCCTGAGCCTCAGCGAAAGAGCTCAATCCTAATCAATTACCAATAGCTTTAAGGTCTTTTGCCAATCGCGACCGGAGAGATCAATTAAATAAAGGCCTTTTTGAAGCCCAGCGGAATTGAGTTTAAGGACATTTTGCTCTACTTCGGCATTAACTTGTACACTTTGACCATTCAAGTTATATATGCTAACAGTTCCAAAATGGAGGCTACCCAACTCAATAGTCAGTTCATCGCCAATCGAAATTGGGTTAGGCCCGAACTTGATATTGGCTTCAATTTCGTTTTCGGGCAAACTAGTCACTAAGGACCCATCGAAATGAGCTTTCGCAAATTCAAAAGCACGGATACCAATGTCTATTCCCATTTTCCTGCCCGGTATATCGTCAGCTGGAGGATGAATACCCCCCCAGATCCTTGACAAACTTGTTTGGTCTGAAGCATCTCTATAGGTTGCCCATTGTAAGGTAACGTCTACACTTGGCCCTTCTTCAAAGACCAAAAATTCATTAGCTGGCGCCTCAAACTCACCTACTCCACCTGGAAAGTATTCATCTCCCGTCAATAAGGTTAAAAGCTCTGCCGCAGCTCGAGAATAGGTTGAATGACCAGAAACGTAACCTGCAAAAGGTGGTGTGACAAAAGTCGGTCTTTGATATGGCCACCAATTTTCAGCTAATATCCAACCGACCCCTGCCATATCAGTTGCAGGATCATTGATATAGTCAGGTCCTCGCCAAGAGTAGAGTTTGATCTTTCCTACATGCTCGCCGTTTGCTCCGGCTAGAGGATCACCTGCTTCAACCAGTTCGATATAACCTTCCTTAAGCACGATACCATTTTCATCATAATTCGGTAAATTCGGATCAGATGCTTGACCCAATTCCGCCATGGCTCTTATAGCCGATACCGGACGGATATAATCATAATATCCTTTGACAGACCAAGCTGCTATGGCTGCATCATGCATGGCTCCACCAAGTGCAAAATAGGCTTTGACATCATACTCCAGCTGCGGTAAAGCAGGCCCCATTCCTTCTAAAGAAGTATTGAACATCGGATGATCCATCACCTTATTTAAGATCACAAACCAATGCCCCGGTGGCGTTTCAGAGTCAGGACCATCCGCCCAAAATTCAGCGAGTACACGAGCATAGTCACCCCGGGGCACCATGTTCGGTGCATAGGCTTCACCAGTAACAGGATTCATAGTTCTACCGGGGCTTCTATCTCCACCATCAAACTCATTGTACATTTCAGGAAAATCAGCGAAGGTCTCAGGCAAATCAGTCATGTTACCGATTCCAGCAGGAGAGATGTCCCACATTACGCCATCGGCAGGATCCAAATGAGCTCCCCAAATAGAAACTAACTCAAAGCCCCATTTATAAGGGTTCTCACCATTCTCTTTATCCTCTTCAATAAAAGGAGGAGCGCCTGGATCTTCATAGACTTTCCATTCAGCACCATCGCGTTCAAAAACGCTAAGCTGCTCATCTGTCAAAGCAAAAGGCACTACCTGACCCCATTCAGGACTTAGAAATGGAATATCGTCAGTCACAGGGTTGCCACTTTGATCAATAAATTCATCTAGTGCTAGAGGCTGCCATCGGTTCAGGTCAATAATATCCAGGTTCCCCGGATTTGCGGGATTCAATGCTGGATTTACTGGAATATAAAAGGCATTGGCATAATCAAATTCTTCTTTTGAACCATCTTGCAAACCAAAAGCAATGTATTGCTCCGCGATATAATTGCCGAGAGCAGCAGGACTGCCTGATGAATAATTGATGTTCGTAAAATTAACATCATACCCATATGACTCCATTCGATTATCAAACTCTTGCAATAGCGCTTGCCCACCAGGCGAAAAACGAAAACGATGTCTTAGCAAACGATAAGCTGCATAGCTGATCGCTTCTTCCCGAACTTCTTGAGGAGAAGGCGTACTGGGCATCATATAACCTTCAAAAGGTGCTGTGAACTCATTGATCATTTTTCCAATCAAATAAGGTTCCGCATTCTCATCCATTATCGCCCAAGCATCATACATGGCGGCAGAAATATGAAATAAGTTTCTAGCATGTACGGTAGGCCTTGCGAAGTCTTCTCTGATCGCCTTTAAGGTCATTTCGTTCCATTCTTTGGCAATAGATGAGCCTTGTGCAAAGGCTGATATTACAGAAAGGGTAAATAGAATAGCAAAAGTCAACCTCTTCATAATCATTCAATCAGGATGGCAAGATAGACAAGCCTGTAAAAAGTTGAAAGATTCCACTTAAGTCATTGCAAGAATTAGCACCTAATTTAGAATGCTAGCTACCTTTTCGTGGTATAAAGGAAAATCTGCCAAGTTTCGATGTGCTCCTCCCTCAATGGTTATCAATTCGACCTCTTTATTTTTCAAATGACCCGCCAGTTGCTCTCCTTGCTCATAGGGCACAATCGTATCCTCTGTACCATGAAAAATGAAAATTGGACAGTTAGATGCTTCCAAATAGGCAAACGATCTAAAATTGTATCTCAGGGCTAATTTGGCTGGGTAAATAGGGTAATATCTTTTAGCTACCTCTGATAAAGAATAATAGGGTGTTTCTAAAATGAGCATTTTCGGATTATCGATCTTAAAGTGAATCCCATTGATGTTGACTCCAGGTTCTTTCTCCAAATTGTACTCCTCAAATTCAAGATCTGGGTACTTGAATTCAAAGTCTTCTGGAAGTTTTTCTGGTTTGAAAAGGAAACGCTCTTGCGCGAAATAGAGCACTATATTGGCAACAACATAGCTGATCGCAAGAATTAATAAAAAGGTTCCATATTCCATAGACCCGAATAAGTTAAGACTTTGAGTCTTACACAACAAGCGCGCTGCTTCTCATGACACGGGTAGCCATTAAACAATCTAAAGAATATATGAATTGAAGACTCAACCCTTATTTAGATAACTAGCAAGCAATGATTGAAAATGATGAACTCCCTTCTCCATTTCTGGAGAAAACCTTCCCGTTTGATATACTCTAGAATTCATTCCCTTAAATACACCTTCTACAACAAATTCATCTTCCCGCTCCACTTTGTCTAAGGCAGCTCCAGCTCCAGTATCCAGTTTCGATTCATCATAAACATAAGTGATAAATGAAACCTTTGTTCTATTCATTGAAATGGGCTTCACAACATTAATGGAACATCCCCAAGGATAGAAGTTGAACATCATGTTTGGAAATAGCCAGAAGTAATAAGCACTTATTTGCTTCCCAAAATCTTCATGGTCTTTTGGCAAGTCAAACACATGCTCTCCGCCTGATGAGTGCCCTACTTGAAGATTGGCTTCAGCATATAATTCAGTCTCATATTTGCCATAATCCAAAACTGCATTCAGTCCATCATGCACAAAAGGAATGTGAAATCCTTCCAAATAATTATCACAATAAAGCGCCCAATGGGCATTGACTAGATAATCTTTATTCCGGCTCTCATCGAGCTTAAATTGATCCAAAGGAAGAAACCCAACTTTCCTTTCCATGGCATCGATCACAGCCTGAAAGTCCATATCATCTACAAGCGCGGTAAATAGCCAAGGACCGAATTGCTTCAAGGGAAACTGATGCAGATCATCCTCCGCACGAGGAAAGCCTTTCGCAGCCTTAAATTGTGGCATATGTTTGAATTTCCCTTGAAGGTCAAATCTTCTCCCATGATATGCACAAAGGATATTTTTCGCCTTCATCGGGTCATGACAAAGCAAATTCCCTCTATGCGTACAAACATTAGATAAACATAGAATTTCTCCTTCGACTCGACTCAGTAGCATTGGTTCTTCTAAGCCGAATTCGAGAAATTTAAAAGGATATAATTGACCATCCACCGCCACCATAGATGTATCTCCAACAAACTGCCAAGTCTTGGCGAAAACTTTATCAATCAGTTGATCATAAACGGCTTGAGTTCTGTAAAATGAAGAAGGAAGGGTTTCAGCTTCTTCGATATTGGGATGAATGTGGAAGTCTTTCAATTTAATTTCTCTAATTTCTGCATTCAAAATAGCGAATTCAATTTAATCAATGTTCATTGAGTAAAGCCTCATCTCAGAAACAACTCGGTATTTTCACAGCCACCTCACTTGTTGTTGGTGGCATGATCGGATCAGGGATTTTCACTTTGCCGACAACGCTTGCTCAATTTGGCGGTATTAGCCTTAGTGGCTGGTTGATCTCCGCTACAGGAGCCATGATCCTTGCTTTTATTTTTGGTAAGATCAGTAAGATCATCCCAAAAACAGGTGGGCCTTATGCATACACGAGTGATACATTTGGTCAACTACCAGCATTTGTCGTAGGCTGGGGTTATTGGCTTTCGATCTGGGCAACAAATGCAGCAATTTCACTTACATTCACAGGTTATCTAAGCGTTTTCTTTCCTGTGCTTAGTGAACCTTTCTGGACAGCCGTCTCTTGTGTTTCCGTGATCTGGGTACTAACGGCAATAAATTCTTGGTCGGTAAAGGCCGGTGGGCGCATGCAACTCACCACAACAATCTTAAAGGTCATTCCTATCTTAATAATTGGCATCGGTGGCCTTTTCGTTTTTCAAGTAGATCACTTTGTTCCTTTCAATTTAAGTGACTCTTCATCTATCAAAGCGATCACTGTTTCTAGTGCGCTATGCCTATTTGCGTTTATGGGGCTAGAGGCGGCTTCAATTCCAGCGGGGAATATTAAAAATCCTGAAAAAAACATTTCAAAAGCCACGATTGGCGGAGTGATGATCGTGATATTCATTTATCTCTTTAGTAGCCTGTCCTTATTTGGCATACTTCCTCCTGCCGAAGTGCAAAATAGTTTGGCTCCTTTTAGCGATGCTGCACAGAAACTTTATGGATCAAATGCAAGATATTTAGTTGCTGCAGGTGCCTGCATCTCAACCTTTGGCGCATTAAATGGATGGATTTTGATTCAAGGTCAAATGCCTTTGGCCATGGCCAATGATGGTGTAATGCCCAAACTATTCGGTAAAAAGAACAAGAACAACACACCAACTTTGGGGATTATTGTTACCTCAATGCTAATCACAATTCTACTCCTACTCAATCAAACCAGGTCCTTTGGCAACCTTTATTCGTTCATGGTGCTTTTAACCACGGTCACTGTGCTGATCTCTTATTTAGCGACAACTTTGGTCTTTGGCTATATGATGTGGCATGAGAAAAACGGATTAAAAAGAAGCTTTAAAAACATTACGATCACATTGCTCGGACTCATTTTTTCGGTTTGGATGGTAATCGGCGCTGGCTTTGAAGCAAATATTTGGGCAGGACTTGGCTTACTCATGGGGCTTCCTTTTTATTTTTGGATAAAACGAAAACGATGAATACCTGCCATTCAGAATACGGTAAGATCAAAAGCATCTTACTCAAACAAGCTTCTAAAGCATTTATATCTCAAGATAAAATTGATAAAGAATGGGAGGAACTCAATTATACCGACAGGGTGAAATATGACCAAGCCCAAACTGAGTATATCGATTTTCAAAGACACTTTGAATCGCTCAATACTGATATTCACTTTTTACCTGAAACCAATACATCGTTAGATTCCATCTACTGCCGCGATGCCAGTTTAACCACCGATTTTGGAGTCATTTTATGCAACATGGGTAAAGGTGCAAGAACTTCGGAACCTCAAGCCCAAAAAGAGATATTTCAAAAGGCAGATGTTAAGATTTTAGGTGAAATAATGGCTCCCGGCACTTTAGAAGGTGGTGATATGTGCTGGCTCGATCAAAAGACTTTAGCCGTTGGGCATACCTACAGAAGCAATACTTCGGGAATTAAACAGTTAAAGGCACTTCTTGAACCACAAGGCATAACAGTCGTTGTCGTAGACCTCCCTCATTATAAAGGAGAAAATGATGTTTTCCATTTGATGTCGATCATTTCACCAATTGATCAAAAGTTAGCTGTTGTTTATTCTCCTTTGATGCCAATTGGTTTCAGAAACCAATTGATAAATATGGGCTATGATTTTGTAGAGTGCCCTGAAGAAGAATTTGACAGCATGGGTTGCAATGTACTGGCCATTAGCCCCAGTGAAGTGCTCATTTGTGAAGGCAATCCGATCACCACAGAAAGATTGCAAAATGCTGGATGCAAAGTTCACGTGTATCAAGGAGAACAGATCAGCAAGAAAGGATGTGGTGGCCCAACTTGCTTGACTCGACCTATTTTAAGAACAATTTGAATATGAGAAAATTAGCCTTTTTACTAGTCACACTTCTTTCGGCTTCATTCCTTTTTGCCCAAAAGCATTATGAGCGCCTAGCAGCTCTTGATATTCAGCACTACAGGTTTGAATTAAGCCTGACAGATGAATCGAATGAGTTCAACGGAATTGCACATGTCACCATAAAGTTCAAAAAAGACTTGGATGCATTTAGCCTAGATTTAGTGAAAAGGTCTGGGAAAACAGGGATGGAGGTTTTAACAGTGATGTCTGATGATAAGGCCTTGCAATTCAGTCACGAGGCAAACAACTTAAAAGTGGAATATCCAGCCAAGGAGGGAGAATTAAAAACATTCATGGTCGTCTATAAAGGCATTCCAGAAACAGGGCTGATCATTTCAGAAAACAAATACGGAGATCGTACTTTTTTTGGTGACAATTGGCCTGATCGGGCGAGGCATTGGTTACCCACAGTTGATCATCCTTCCGACAAGGCTACCGTAGAGTGGGTGATCACGGCCCCAAGTCATTATCAAGTCATAGGTAATGGACGTTTGAAAGAACGTACCAATATCAATGATGAACTCACGCTTACCCATTGGGCCTCTGATGTTGTGCTCCCCACCAAAGTGATGGTATTTGGTGCCGCCCGCTTTGCCATTCAAGAAGCTGGAGAGATCTACAACACTCCAATTACTTCGTGGATCTATCCTCAAGATCGAGAAAAAGGTTTTTATGATTACGCTTTGGCGGTTCCTATTATGGATTGGTTTATCAATCATGTAGGCCCTTATCCTTATGCAAAACTGGCTAATGTACAATCGAAGACACAATTCGGAGGAATGGAAAATGCTTCGAATATTTTCTATACAGAAAATTCAGTTACTGGTAATCGAACTTCAGAAGGACTTATCGCCCATGAAATTGCTCATCAATGGTTTGGAAATTCGGCCTCGGAGGCCAACTGGCACCATGTATGGTTGAGCGAGGGTTTTGCTACCTATTTCACCAACTTATACATGGAACAAAAATATGGTAAGCCTGAATTGACAAAACGCATCCAAGAACAACGAGATCAGGTGATCGCATATAGCAAGAAGAACAGGGTGCCGATCGTAAATCCAGAGATTGAAGATTATATGCAACTGCTCAATGCTAATTCCTACCAAAAGGGCGGTTGGGTTTTACACATGCTTCGTAAAAAGGTAGGTGATGAAGTTTTCTGGACAGCGGTCAAGGAATATTATCAAAAATTCACACTCTCGAATGCTTACACTGCCGACCTAAAAGAAGTCTTTGAAAAGAACTCTGGACTCGATTTAGATCAGTTCTTTGAACAATGGGTAATGCAGGCAGGGCAACCGGAACTTAAAGTTGAATGGAGTTTTGATGATGGTCAGCTCGAAATGAATATTGAGCAAGCCCAACAAGAGAACTTCCAATTCAATCTTGAATTAGACATTGTGTATAAAGATGGCAGTAAGGAAAGAAGAACTATACAAATCGATCGAAAAGAACAAATCTGGAAGCCAAAGATCAATAGTCGGCCAACGGAAATCATCTTAGATCCTGACTGTTGGCTGCTCTTTGAAGCCAAAATGACAGAAAAGTAACGCTTAGGGCTTTAGGAATACTTTTTGAATAAGGCATCTTATGCCAAAGTCAAAAATCCGTAGGTGGTTACATTCTGGACTTTCCTTAATGCGCGTTTTCTTTGTTGCTTGGATGATCGGTATTGCCAATAGCATCAATCAGGAAGCAAAATTCATGGATGACACACACATCAAAACAGAGCTGGTTGAGGAAATGGAAGATGATGAACCTTTCGATCAGCTATTTGAAAATTGAGTTTAACCGATCATTCAATCTCTATGATAACTTGTTGATTTGACCCAAGTTGAATTGTATCTCCTACCTTCTTATTCAATAGTTTCTGTGCTAAAGGAGAATTCATCGAAATGGCAAAGTACTTTTCACCCTTCATATCAACCTGACCTAATGCGGCACTCAAAAAATACTTCCCTTTATCCGTAATCACCAAAGCACCCAACTCTGCCTTTTTAAAAATTTTCTCAGGGTCAATACTTTTTAAAGTGGTCAACATATTTTTGGCTAAACCGAGTTGTTCGCTGATCTTCCCTTTTTCCAGATTGATCATTTCCCGACTCGTTTCATACTTATCGCCCATTGAAGATTTTGTGTCAGAAGCTGCAGACTCTTTCAGATTTTCAAGTTCTACTTCTAACGAATCGACACGTTCTTGAACGATATTTATACAATGCCAAATAAGACCTGATTTATCGATAGACATATTCAAAGAAAGCGTTTTTTAGAATGATTCTATCAAACATGCTTTCCTTTTCAGTGGTTATTTCAGTACAAAATATTTTACTTTAGGTAGAGTTAACTTTTTCAATATGCTTTTTGAACTCATTTATCATAGTCAAGCTATCCCTGGTTTACCAGAAGACGAACACGAGAAGATTCTTCAAAGCGCACGGCATTTCAACAATGAGCATGAGATCACTGGTTGTTTGCTATATCACAAAGGCCAGTTCCTTCAGTTACTAGAGGGAGAGTTTGAAGTCATCAACGATCTCTATGCCAAGATCAAAAAAGACAAGCGACATCAAGATGTGATCACATTACATATGAAGGAGATCGAAGAAAGAATCTTTGATACCTGGTCTATGGCATACAAGGTTATTGATGACAAGGAGTTTGTCAAGAAATATGCTGGTGTCTCTACCTTCAAAGAATTACCTACCGATCGTCAAGAATCCAAAGAATCAAAAATACTCTTTAATGTAATGGGCGGAGAGATCATGAAACGTTAGAGTCTTGCTGCTAAGAACAGGCTTAAGTCTTTAAAAGGTAAATTATACTTTTTAGCAATTCCGAGATTGGTTGTTGAACCTCTGTATGCATATACACCATTACTCAACCATTTGTGAGTAGCCATGCATTCTTCCATACCTCCTGAATCAGCAATTTTCAAAAGCACAGGAGTTAAAATATTACTCATTGCAGTTGTAGCCGATCTCGCTGCTCGCGAAGCGATGTTAGGCACGCAGTAATGAATAACATCAAACTTCTTAAATGTTGGTTTAGCATGGCTAGTCGTTCGAGATGTTTCAATACAGCCCCCTTGATCAATTGACACATCAATGATCACCGAACCCGGTTTCATATTACCCACCATCTCTTCAGTGACTACACATCTTGCCCTACCCTTTTCGGCACGCAGCGCACCGATCACCACATCTGCAGATCTTAGAGACTGTTCTAATGTCGCTGAGTCTATAACAGAGGTAAAGGCTTGGTTGGCCAATTTGTGTTTTATTCTTCTAAGCTTATAAACCTCATTGTCGAAGATTCTTACCTCAGATCCGAGCCCTAGTGCGGCGCGAGCAGCATACTCAGCAACTGTTCCTGCGCCCAAAATGATCACTCGGGTGGGCGGTACACCTGTAATTCCTCCTAGAATAACACCTTTACCACCGTTGACACTGCTCATGTATTCAGCAGCAATAGGAATCACCAAGGTGCCCGCTAACTCGCTCATTGCATTGACTATGGGCAAGCCTCCAACTTTATCTTCGAGCATTTCATAGGCTAAAGCGGTCACTTTTCGCTTATTCATCAGTTCAAAATAAGCCGGCTCAGCACTGCCTAATTGCAGGGCAGAAAAAACCGTTGTGCCAGGCTTCATCATTTCAATTTCCTCAATGGTTGGCGGTTCAACCTTTACGATCAGGTCAGCTTGAAAAGCATCTTCTTTTGAATAAACGATCTGAGCACCAGCCTCTGAATACTCGTTATCCTCGAAAAAGGCATGTTTCCCTGCATCCTGTTCTACTTGAACTTCATGTCCATTAGCCACCAAAATACCAACGGCAGATGGTGTAAGACTCACTCTATTTTCTTGATAAGAAACTTCTGAAGGAATAGAGATCTTCAAAGACTTGCTATCTCCTTTTACCTTAGCCAATTTCTCTTGTGGATAGAGGCTCCCCTCTTGGGCCAATGCGGCAAATCCTGACTTACCTTTTTCAACCATGATGTTTCAATATAATGCTTCTTTCGCCAGTGAGCAATTCTTCTAGGTGCACAGTCATGAATGATTCAGGCAGCAAATCAGCAATGATCTGTGGCCATTCCATTAAACAGATACATCCACTGTCGAAATACTCTTCCACCCCAATGTTATAGGCTTCTTCAATATCTTTTAATCGATAAAAATCAAAATGATAGATGACCTCATTCTTTGCCGTTGCATATTCATTTACGATTGAAAAAGTTGGACTGCTCACCTGATCTTGCACTTCGAGTAGTTGACAAATCGTTTTGATCAGGGTTGTTTTTCCTGCTCCCATTTCACCAATAAAGAGCCAAAGCTTGGCTTCTCCTGCAAATCCAATCAACTCTTGAGCTACCTTCTCAAGGTCATTTAATCCATATGATTTCAATTCTCTGGTGAGCACTTCAGCTTACTTTGGGTTCAAAACAACAAAAGGAATGATCATCTCTTCCATAGAGACACCTCCATGTTGAAAAGTG
>CBFHYE010000192.1:0-3912 GCA_965659985.1 Roseivirga sp.
AGATCCTGTTACGGCAGAAACCTCTGAGGTTGCAGTAGAAAAGAAGAAAGAGACAGAAGAGGTCAAGAACGAAGAAACACCTCCCGTAGTTGAAAAAAAAGAAGAAGAGAAGCCTGTTGAAGAACCTAAGAAGACGGTAAATAAAAAGGCTTTAATGGGAGGTAAGAAAACCAACACAGAAAACACAGACCAAACTTCTAACAATCAAGGTGACAACCCTGCTTTGATGGGGAATCAAGGAGATAAAGACGGCAGTAAGAATACAGATGGTCAGAGCAAGGATGGTGCTGATATTGGAGGTGTAAGCTTGAGTCTAGATGGTTGGAAATGGCAAAGGCCTCCTGCAGAAAAAGATGACTCACAGATCGATGGAGACATTGTTTTTCAAATTACAGTTGACGATAGAGGTGAAGTTATAGACGTAATTAAGTTACCAGGAACAACATTTGTTGATAATACAATTGTTGAGTTTTATAAAAAGCAGGTTCAAAAGTTAGTTTTTGTGCAACTAGATCCTAGTAAATCAGTTACTGCGACATCACGTGGAAAAGTTACCTTCAAGATAAGAACCAATTAATTTATCTCTGATAGTTGTACTAAATTCGCGCCAGTGAATTATCAGCAAACCCTCGACTTCATGTTTGCCGCCTTACCCATGTATCAAAGACAAGGGAAAGCCGCATTTAAAAAAGACTTAAGCAATACCCTCGCTTTTTGCAAACATCTCAATGATCCGCAAGACCAATTCAAGAGTATTCATGTCGGTGGAACCAACGGAAAAGGCAGCTGCTCGCATATGCTTGCTTCAATACTTCAAGAAGCTGGCTATAAAGTAGGCTTATATACATCTCCTCATTTAAAAGATTTTCGAGAGCGCATCAAGATCAACGGTCTTATGATCGAGGAAAGTAGGGTGATTCGTTTTGTCCAAGAGAACAAAGCCTTTATTGAAGAGCTAAAGCCATCCTTTTTCGAGATGACGGTGGCCTTAGCATTTGATTATTTTGCTACCGAGAAGGTAGATATAGCAGTTATAGAAGTGGGTTTAGGTGGTCGGCTTGACTCGACCAATGTTATACTTCCTGAAGTGAGCTTAATCACCAATATTGGATATGATCACATGGATATGTTGGGAGATACCCTGCCGCTTATAGCGAAAGAGAAAGCAGGTATCATTAAAAGAGATGTTTCAGTGGTAATTGGTGAAAAGCATCATGAAACCAAAGAAGTCTTTATTAACAAAGCCAAAGAAGTCAATGCAAGTTTGTTCTTCGCTGAAGATATGGAGGTTGAGATTGATTATGAACTTGATTTAAAAGGCGCTTATCAAGCAAAAAATAAACAAGCCGTAGTAGCAACCATTGCTCAATTGAAGGAAAAGGGTTGGTCGATTTCCGAGAATCATATCGCATCAGGACTCTCTCAAGTGATCAAGAATACCCAGCTTATGGGTAGATGGCAGATTCTGAATAATATACCTTTAACTATCTGTGATACAGGTCATAATAAAGAAGCATTTCAATATATAATTGATCAATTAGAGCGCCTAGAATTTGAAAATTTATGGATGGTTCTCGGCTTTGTGAGAGAGAAGAATATTGAGGAACTATTGGGCATGCTGCCGCGAGCCGCACATTTCATTTTCACAGAGGCCAATATTCCTAGAGCCTTGTCATTAACTGATCTCCAACTGAAGGTTGAACGTATGGGAATTAAGGCAAAATACGTTTCCGATGTAAATGATGCGATTACTTTAGCTAAGCAAAATGCTTCAGATAGTGATGTGATCTATATTGGCGGAAGTACATTTGTGGTGGCAGAGATAGATGATCTATAATGGGTAGAGCTAAATTAAAACGCTTTGAAGAGAATAAGGATAGGGCAAATATTCTGCAAGACGATAAAGCGCTATTCGATAACTTACAGGGTAAGTGGAATACTGAGGTTTTTGAGAAGCAACAACCGATTACTGTGGAAATGGGCTGTGGTAAGGGAGAATATACCGTAGGGCTTGCTGAACGTTTTCCTGATAGAAATCACGTTGGAGTGGACATAAAAGGTGATAGACTTTGGGCGGGTAGCACACAAGCCCTAGAGAAAAAACTTCAAAATGCCGTTTTTCTAAGGGCACAAATCCAACAGATCGACCAATTTTTTAATCAAGATGAAGTAAGCGAGGTTTGGGTTACTTTCCCCGATCCAAGGCCAAAAGATAGGGATATCAAAAGAAGGCTGACTTCACCACGATACCTTGAAATGTACAAGACAATTCTTCAAAAAGAGGGGACGGTAAATTTCAAAACTGATAATCTGGGTTTATTTGAATACACCTTGGAGGTGCTCGATGAAAGAGGTGATATTAGAGAATTAGCATACGCATTCGATCTTTATGCCAGTGAACTACAGCATAAGACCTACGGCATTAAAACTAATTTTGAGGAGAAATACTTGGCTAAAGGTACCCCCATTAAATACCTTCAGTTTAAATTCAAACCATGAAGCTTTATCCAATAAAAAAGTCAACGCAATGGGCCACAGCAGCCATTTTGGTGTTTTTTGGTGTGTATTTAATGCTTTCTGATCATGGAAGTTTTGTCCTTTGGGTAAATGAGATGCATTCCGCTTTTGGAGACTTCTTCTTCAAATATTGGACTTATGTGGGTGATGGCGTAACGCTGGGATTGGTGGCATTAATCTTTCTGCTAACCAATTACTATCGCTTCAGTACCATGATGGTAGCGATCGTTTTGCAAACGCTTTTTGTTCATCTCTTTAAGCAATGGCTATGGGCTGGAGAGCCGCGGCCCAAGACATTTTTTGCTGACAGCTTAGATCAATTGAATTTTGTAGAAGGGGTCGTAGTGAGAGGTTATGATAGTTTTCCTTCGGGACATACAGCTTCAGCCTTTACATTATGCTTCTTTTTAATGTTGGTGACCAAAAAAGCATCTATTCAATTCACACTTTTGGGAGCTGCTTTGTTAGTTGGCATTTCTAGGGTCTATATCCTTCAGCATTTTGGTAGAGACATATTCTTTGGGGCCATTTTCGGCATTCTATCTGTGCTCATAGCCAATGCATTGATGAAGAAATACGAGGATCGACCGAAGCTTCAACGAGGTATGCTCAAAGCCTAATCACGCTGCCAATACATTAAGAGCGAAGTAGGATTTTCAAAGGTATCTCGCGCTTCATCTACGAATTGTATGCCTTCGATCTCTTCCAGTTCTTCACGATATCTGCTCCTCGAAATGATATAACCCCTTGGTTCATTTTGAATCGCTGCTTTTATTTCTTCAAGACCTGAATAGCGCGGAATCACCATTTGAAGCTCAAAAACAAAAGCTGCATTCAGGCGCTCATAAGAAATGATGGGCAATGAGGTATCCATTTGTGGAATGAGTTTCCTTGTCGGATTTTCTGCATCTACCTGAGGAAAGGCCATGTAGAAGAATAGAAGAATAGTGCCCAACCAAACCATCATGTTCAAATGCACAGATTTTAAGATGGGGTATTTGTTGAGTCCTGCGAATATCCAAAAAAGTCCCATCAGTCCGGCAGGGATAAAGAAAATCCAGAGTTTTGATAAATGAGCCAGTGAAGGATCTGCTTGTAATCCGAAATAGATACCAATGGGCAAAGCAAGCATGAGAATGCCATAGAAGAAGTAAAGGATCAGGTTTGCCTTTCTTTCATAGAAAGCATCATTCAATTGGCTCAAATAAAAGCCGATCATGATTGCGATCATCGGATAGGCTGGTGTCGTATAATTCGGGAGTTTAGTACTGGCTGCGGCAAAAAAGATAATAATTACGGCCACACCACAGAGCAAATATCTCAATGCGGGGTCTTTGCTCAGGCCCTTTTTCAAAGCTTGAGGAATAAATGGGATGAAACTCAGCATGCCCAAAA
>CBFHYE010000193.1:0-57508 GCA_965659985.1 Roseivirga sp.
ATGGCTTTTTAATGGAAATGGATGAACAAATTGAGCATATCGTTGACACCACCATAAACAATATGTCTGCAAAAGTTGCCAAACTGACCATGTCAACCGTTGGCGATAATTTTGAAGATATTGAAGTACACTACGCAATGGCAGTAGTAGAAGGCAAGGAACACTATTATCAAGTAATGGTTTGGACCTTGGCAGAAAACGAAATAAAGTATTCTCAAAAGATCGATAACATCCTTTATTCACTAAAAGAGATCAGTGCAGACATAAAGGCCACTGAATTACAATAGATTGAGGCGGGTATTAATTTCTTAAATAGCCGTAAAAACTCACTCACAAGGGTCACTTGTCTATCTTTCTAATTTAGATGCTGCGATTCATGGTTCTTATAGACTTTTCCTAATTAATGGCTGAGTTGATGAGAGCGGTTCTTATTGATATATTGCGGCCTAATTTCAGCAAAGCCTAATCCTATTAATCCATGAGGAAATTAAGCCTCTTATTCATTTGTTTTTTGCCCTTTGAAATTATTGCGCAAAGCGATATCACCTATACTTCATTAGAGAGGGCGCTTGACCAGCCAGAAAAGGTTTATGCACTGGATATTAGTAATCAGAATATTAGCGAACTGCCCGGTATGGGCCAATTTATCAATTTGGAAAGGCTTAACATCTCTAGCAATCGCTTGAGCAAGTTGCCAGAAGACTTTGTTAAACTCTCGAACTTGACTGATCTTAATGCTTCAAATAATCAAATCGCCTCTTTACCTGCTTCTTTTTCAGATCTTAATAAACTCGAGGCCATTGATCTTCGAGTCAACAGACTGACCACTTTACCAGAAGGCATTGTAAAACTCAGTAAGCTCTCGGTTTTAGACCTTGGCTATAATCAATTATCCGCACTCCCCGATTCCTTTGGAGAGCTTCAGTCCTTAAAGTGGCTCTTTGCTGGGAATAATGCCCTCAATAGCTTACCCTCTTCCCTCACCTCCATCAAAAGCTTGGAAAGGCTCTGGCTTGATTATAATCAACTTACCACATTACCTGCTGATATTGGTCAGTTGAAACGATTGACTGAACTCATGCTCTTTCACAATGATCTTGAAGCGATGCCAGAAAGTGTGTTGGACATTAAAGCACTTGAATTACTGAACTTCAGCAATAATCAAATCAAGAGTATCCCTGAAAACATCGGCCAATTATCACGAATCAAGGAACTGAAGGCTTCCTCCAATCAACTCACCAGTATTCCCTTATCTATTGGAAACCTTGACTCGTTAGAAACATTTGAGATCGGTGAAAATCAAATAGAAACTTTGCCCACAACCCTATCGCAATTATTTCAACTGCGAAACCTAACCTTATCTGGAAATCCAATTTCTGAAGAAAGGGTTAATAAGCTTAGAGATGATCTACCTGGCTGTTATATCTACTTCGTTAATAAATAACCCTATTGACCCTTATTAGGATAAATTAACATTAAGTTTTCTTTGACTTTGTAGAGATGAAATAATTTTCGGTTATGTTTATGCAACACTATTGCACATATGGAGAAGTATTTGAATAAACTGTTACTGGCCTTCCTTTTCTTGACTATACCCTTTGCTATGTTCGGGCAAATAAAGGGACAAATGAAAGGTAGTATTGAATTTGGCCCTTTATTAGGTCCAAATCTGGGTTTTCAGATCAGCTTCGAACCCAAATACAACCTGACCGATAGAAGTAACTTAGGTCTAAGAATAGAATTACCTGGATTCTTTGGTAGAGACGTCAATCTCAATGATGAAACACTTTTCTACGATAACGAAAGCAGCAATTTGGCAGGTATTTTTCTACCAATCACTTATGAATATTATTATGGAAAAAGGGGGAAAAGCTTTCAGCCTTATGTTGGTGGTGGATTTGGCTACTTTAAAATGAATGGGAATATGACCATATACCCCACTGGTCAATTAGACAATGGCATTACCGCCTCTTCTAAAGGAACCGTAGCAGCAATAGCCAAATTTGGTTTTGAATGGGGTAAATTCAGATACGGTTTTGCTTTTACCTATGTACCCGATACTGACCTGGTTTCCGAGACAGGAATGACTATTGGTCAGGTGAGAGATTATTATGTACACTTCAATATTGGACTTACACTATTCGGTGGAAAATGGAAAGATCAAAAGTAAAAATCATCATTATTTTCTTCGTTTTGATCCTTTCGATCAAGCATGCATACTCACAAGAAGAAAGAAAAAGTAATTGGACGTTGAGCACTGGCTTTGTTACAGCGGTTGAGCCAGACCCTTTTGAGAATACGGCTGGTTTTCATCTTGGTGCTAATCTCTTTAAAGCCAATGCAAAGAGAATCGCCTGGGACAGTCAGCTATCACTCAACTTCATTTCATCCAATTTTGAATCGGCTGTAGTCTTCGCTGTCCTTGGTGGTGGAAGGATATATTTCAATGGATCCGATAATAAGAATCGTTACTTTTTTAATGCTCTAGTTGGGCCCTCTCTTTATTTGGGTTCGGGCGATGATTATATAGAGCAATTTATGCAAGTGGGCTATTCAGGAGGCTTCTATGCGAATATCAAAAGGTTTTTATTTGGTATTGGATTGGAGCGTCAAGAAGTGCTGGCTTTTAAAATCGGTTATCAATTATGACCCGCAAAAAGGGGCTTAAGTAAACTTAAACCCCTTTTTAGATTTAATACTGAACTTAATTAGCTATTCATTTTTCATTACCTTAAGTGCATAACCCTTCATTTGAAACTCAGATAATGTAGTTTGCGCACTAAATGTTAGCTTCACATTCGGCAAAAGATTTTCTTTCTTTATATCTCCCAAAGACTGATAGCAGATCATAAAATCTATACCTGCATCAGTGAGCTGATCGATCAAAGGAATGTTAGGATTGTCCATCTCGTGTCTTTTCTGGTAAGCTTCATTGGTAAGAAATGACTCTGAAGACATTCCATGGACTGCTGCCACGATATTCACATTCTCATGAGGAATTCCAGCGCCAACATTAAGGTTTAACTGTCTACCAATATCACCTAGTCCCCAATTGACGCTACTTGGATCAATTGAATGGCTATGATCTTCTTCCGGGTCTTCTTTAACAAACATGGTGAAATCAATCACAATATTGTACTGCATAGACGGACTTGGTGTATAATCCAGATCTTTGGCATCCATGACCATAGCACTCATGTCTTTGATAACTGGTAGAGAGACACCTTGATCCCAAAGCTGCTCGTCAGTTCGTTCAGGACATTTTTTAGTCAAAAGCTCAAACACTTCCGGATTTGTCTTTTCCCAGGCCCTCATTGAGCTTTCAAAGTCAGCTTCTGACTGAGCAAAAACCATCACAGAAAAATGCGTTGAATCGCCTTCTTCATTGTTATGGTTATGAAAATCTACATCATAGCCATAGAGTTCTCCTTTGTCTTGGTAGGCTTGCATAGTAGATTTAAGTTTTGCTTTAGCATTGACATAGGCAAGGGAGTCCCCTTCATTACAAATACAGTTAAAATTGGAGCCAAAGGGATAATACTGAGCTTGAACAGCGAAACCGACTAGCATCATTGCGATTAATAGGATATTGGTTCTTTTCATTTTGGTTGATTTTTAGTTTATGATGCTTCAAAGGAACAGAATCACCGATTGTCTTCCATGAGCACAAATACCCCTCTGTTTAAACGGGTATTACTACCTAATCTAATCAATATTATGGATAGATCATTTGATTCCTACCCTAGTTCACAGAATGAAAAGAGTTGATTCCCAATATTTTACAAAGGGTAAAACCTAGTTATTTGTTACAGTGGTCACAATAACGGCTGAAGAAATAGCGATCATAATGGCTGCCTGAATTTCGCGAATAGAACTATTGATCACTTGAGAGATCTTCATTTCAGAGGTCAGGCTCTCGATCTTCTTTTTGATCTCTTTATAATTCTTATGATCTCTGAAAGCCTCTTTGGTCAGCCCTGCTACATTGATCAAACACAATAACATCACATCATCTGGTTCTGGCTTCTTGTTGTTGAAAACAACATCATTGAGTCTTTGTCTGACTTTATTTTCAGGAAACTGATTTGAGGTAGGATACTTATCGTTTGAGAAGATCCACAAGAACTTATCTTCTCTTTTCTCCAATACGCCTTTATTAATCAGCTTTTGAAGTGTGTCATTTTTAAATTCAGAGGCTTTTTTGGATAGTTTATTAACAAGGTCTCTCGTTTTCATCTGTCCCTCTTCTGTCAAATAAAGGATCGCCTTATTCAATGCAATTTCCTTTTCCGTTGACTTATCTTTTAAAAGTATCTTCTCACCATGTACTTCTATTTTATTGCGTACGGCAAGCTCTAATAGAATCGCTCCGGCAAATCCATAATGTAAATGAATGGAGTCGTTAACAAACTTACCTTTTTCATCATCAAGTGCTATCAAAAGGTATTTTTCTAAAAGATTGAGTTCTATATCCATGACCTATATGCTTTTGACCTCTGATTCAAAGTCAATATAAATGTGATGCTTTTTTCTTGAGAGTTCAAATTGAAGTCACCCCGAAACAGGTATTCATTTGTAAGCCTATTTTTGAATTGGCTTACGAGCAGCGATCCAAGCATTGATGCCTCCATCCAAATGGTGAACGGACTTAAAGCCATTTTCCAATAGATATTCATATGCGCTGTAGCTCCTCTGGCCTACGGCACAATAAACAGCAATTGGCCTGTTCTTGTCCAAATTGTTTACCCTTGATTTAAAGTCTTCTTCATAAAAATCGATCAATAAGGCATTTTCAATATATCCCTGCTGAAATTCCATCGGTGTTCGCACATCTACCAACTGCACATTTGAATCACTAATGAGTTTTTCAAATTCTTCAGGCCCCAGCACTCCGGAGGCTGGCGTTGAGTTACATGCTGTAAAACCAATAATAATGATCAGATAAAAAAGCTTTTTCATAAATCTATATCAAGTTACCATTATCGTCCCACTTCGCTAATTCTCCCCTTTTAGATTGGTCTATGCATTTCGCCAACCATTCAGGTTCATAGTCGACATCATACTTAGCCAATACATCAGCGGGCACGCCATTCCAAACATTAGGTTGATTGCCTTTATAGCCTAGATCTTTAATACCCATTTCTGATGTAAAGTAACCCGTAAGTGTAAGATTGCGCATGCGCGTAAAAAACTTCTCACCTGCTAATAGTTCTGGCTTCGTTTTACCGGGATAAGCGATCTGATCGCAGATCTGCTTTTGTTGCTCATCAGAAAGCTTTTTAAACTCCAAATTATATTGGGCATTACTGTAATTGTCAAGCCAAGCGAGACCGCCACGAATAGGCATTTGATGATAAGGCATATCCTTTACGATAAACTCAATGAACTCTGGTACTTTTGCCTCAGAGGCAGAGCCAAAGTCAGCATTTGCAGGTAAAATGATATCACAAAGAACAGCTATCGTTTCAAGTTCATGCTCGTTGAGAAATATCTCTGCAAGTACCTTTCTATCATGGGCTTTCTCTTGCTCATTTCGCCCATATCCAGGCAAACCCAGCTCTTCTTTCGGTAGCTCCTGCTCCTCAGGAGCACAGCCTGTCACTAATAAACCACCGGCTACAGAGCCTATAAGCATCGATTTTAATGATTCTCTTCTTTTCATGGCTTAGATATTTCTCTTTTTGACTTGATCTACTAAATAATCTGAAGCTCTCCAGGCCAAAGCCAAGATCGTCCAGGTTGGGTTCTTATCTGCCTGAGATACGAAAGGCCCAGCATCCATCACGAATACATTCTCACAGTCGTGGAGTTGGTTGTATTTATTGGTGACAGAGGTTTTTTTATCGTCACCCATACGAGTCGTTCCTACCTCATGAATGATCTGACCAGGTGCGGTTAACCCGTAATTACTCTCTTTGCCTGGTTTGTTACCAAGTAAGGTGCCTCCAGCTGCGGTGAGCACCTCCTCGAAGGTGTCTTGCATATGTCTGGCCTGTTTCACTTCGTAGTCTGTCCATTTATAATGGAATTTAAGTACTGGAATCCCCCACTGATCTACCACTTCATTATCGATTTCACAGTGGTTATCTTTTTGAGGAACCGACTCTCCTCTACCCGATACACCGAGCATGGCACCATAATATCTTTTCACATCGTCTCTCAACGAATCACCATAGCCTCCAACTGTACCACCAATAGTCTTGTGGAGATCATTTGGATTAAAGCCAAAGCCATAGCCAGGCATTCCCATTCCTCCCCAAACCTCAATGTGATAGCCTCTCGGGAAATCTAATTTCTTGTCATTCAACCACCAAGGCGTATAAACATGCATACCTCCCGTACCATCTTCATTATAAATATCCCTATCAACTAATTCGGGGATAAATGCAGAGCGACTTGCTCCTGTAGAATCATGTAAATAATGCCCCACTAAACCGCTGCTATTACCAAGGCCATTGGGATGTGCCGAACTCTTCGAATTCAACATGATACGTGCTGTAGAACATGCAGAAGCCGCCAACACCACCACCTTGGCTTTTAAATGATATTCCTTTCTATCGAGCTTGTTAATGTAATTGACTCCGGTAGCCTTCCCTTCTGAGTTGGTCGTCACATCCTTGACCATGGCATCAGTGAAAATAGATACCTTTCCACCGCCTCTTTGGGCAGGAAAGATCAAACAGGTACCTGCAGAGAAATCTGCGTAAGCTTGACAAGCTCGATTACATTGACCGCAATAAAAACAAACACCTCTTTGATCATTGATCCTTTGGGTTAGTATAGACAATCGTGAAGGAATTACAGGTATACCCGCTTTTCTTGCTCCTTTAACATAGAACAACTCATGTAATCTGGGTTTTGGTGGCGGTAAAAAGAAGCCATCAGGTTCATTTGGAATCCCCTCTCGACTTCCAAAAACGCCAATAAGTTTATCTACTTTATCATAATAGGGTTTGACATCATCATATCCGATGGGCCAATTGTCACCCAAACCATCTACACTTTTTCTTTTGAAATCGAGTGGTCCAAAACGGAGTGAAATTCGACCCCAGTGATTGGTTCTACCGCCAAGCATTCTTGAGCGAAACCACCAAAAATTCGTATCTGGGCCATTTGTAAAAGGCTCTCCTTCAATATCCCAGCCTCCATATGCGGCATCGAAATCACCAAATGAGCGTCTGTTACTACTCGCACCACGCCTAGGTGACTCCCAAGGCCATCTTAGTTGGGTTCTATCCTCGTCCTTGGCAGGATCGAAAAAAGGACCTGCCTCAAGCACAGCTACATCAAAGCCAGCCTCTGAAAGAATCTTAGTGGCCATTCCGCCACCTGCACCAGAACCTACAATGGCAATATCATAGGTCTTTTGTGAATCAATTATTTGCATAGATAAGTATTAGTCTAAAAGTTTAACAGCATTTTGCATCGCCTCGCTTGTTGCATTCAATGCTGTTTCATTATCCATATCGTTTAGTAAATTATTAAATGGCTCTGCTCTTATCGGGCCATCATATCCTATGTCTGCCAGAGCTACTAAAAAGCTCTTGAGGTCTATGACGCCTGTTGCTCCAGGCAGTTCTCTTTCCCAATCAAGCTGTTCATCTTTTGAACGACTCGCAATTGCATCATTCAGATCGACTGTAATGATCTCTTCAGCCCTTAAGCCTCGTATATCTGCTGCTGTTTCACCAGCACAATACCAATGAAAGGCATCTAATTGCACACCTACATTCTCTTCTCCGATCACCTTGATCAATTCTTTCACTTCTTTTAAAGAAGAAACAAAAGGGTATTGCTGACTTTCTCGTAAGGTTTTTGGGCCTACATATTCTAATCCAAGTTTGATATTAAACTCTCCCAGTAGCTTGGTCGCCTTTCTTAATCTTACCGCATGTAGCGCCATATTCTGCTCATAATTGAGCTCAGTATGCGTTGGCATGATCCATGTCGACATCCTTGTGATCCCTATTCGTTCTAGTTTGGACAGCATCTCTGCCATTTGCTTATAATCACTGTTGAATTTAGACTCGCTTTTCCTGAATTCGACAGGAAAACCAACAGCTCCCCAGCTCATCCCATTGTTCTTAACCGCGTCACGATAGCCTAAGAGTTTGGCATTTGTCCAATCCTTAAATTCATAAATATTTGGAACGAGGGCATTGAACTCATATTCACTAGCTTTCAATAGCAGATCTTCATTATTGAGACTAACTCCGATGGCACCGGGATTGAGTGAAAGCTTGAATTTATGAGCAAATGCATCATTCAACAGAAAATACGGACTGAGAGAAGTTACCGTTAAACCAAGGCCAACATGTCTAAGAAAAGATCTTCTGGAGGTCATTGAGATTCAATCTAATTAATTGCCCTCAAATACTTAATAAGAGAAGGGAAAATTATTCGAATACATAAAAAATGCATCACCAGAATTGGTTCTCTTTTATGAGTCTCGGCAGATCGGCTCTAGTGTTAGCGTCTCGCTAAGACTTAATATTATATGTTGTGATTACTAATGGGTCTCAGCGAGACGCTAAGACCAGAAGGTGGACAGTTTACCCCGACTTCTCAGGGCTAAGACCAGTGGGGGCTCTTTTTCATCTTGAGCGAAGCCGAAAGATCGGCAGATCCCTCGGCCATGCTCGGGATATAAAAATTGAAACAAAGCTTGAATTATAAGTGAGTGTGTTTCAATTGGGTTTAGGGAGACCCTAAGACTAGAAAAGTCTCGGCAGGTCGGCTCTAGTCTTAGCGTCTCGCTAAGACTTAATGTTTAGGTTGTGATTACTAATGGGTCTCAGCGTGACGCTAAGACCAGAAGGTGGACAGTTTACCCCGACTTCTCGGGGCTAAGACCAGTGGAGGCTCTTTTTCATCTTGAGCGAAGCCGAAAGATCGGCAGATCCCTCGGCCATGCTCGGGATATAAAAATTGAAACAAAGCTTGAAGTATAAGTGAGTGTGTTTCAATTGGGTCTTAGGGAGACCCTAAGACTAGAAAAGGTAGTAAACAAAAAAAGACAACCATTTCTGATTGTCTTTTAATGAGCCTCCTATCGGCCCCGATAGCTATCGGGGGAGCCAATGACCTACTTAAACCTAGTAACTAACTTGATTTGCATTTCTTGATATTTGAGTAGATTCTCAATATAAACTCTTGACTTCATTGATTTGATGTGCTTTTCCACCCTCTTTGCATGCCTTTTATCATTGCAATTCAAAACCAAAATCAATTTCCAATCTGTTGCCTTCTTTGTGAATGCTCCGTCATAATGTCCTAGATTGTGCTCATCAAGTCTCTCTTGAGCATTGACAGATTCTCCGACATAATATTTATCAAGGGCAATTGAGTAGATAATATAGACTGTGTGCATACTGCAAAATAAAAAAGACAACCATTTCTGATTGTCTTTTAATGAGCCTCCTATCGGGATCGAACCAATGACCTACTGATTACAAGTCAGTTGCTCTACCAGCTGAGCTAAGGAGGCTTTTGCTGATTGCGAGTGCAAATATATAGGGCTTCTTTAAATAATCAAACGCCCGAAAACTAATTTTTAAAGTAATTTGAAACCACCTGATTATCAGAGATTTCTGATCACTCGCAATTGCTTCTTCAAATGATCAATCTCCTCTTGAGCCTTATTGATCTTTTCGTCAAACTCCGCCTTCAGTTTATCGGCTGTTTTTGAATTGGCGAAAAAGGCCAAATTATTATTCCAGAGTGAGATATTGTCCTCTAGCTCTTTGATCTTTCTACGAAGAACAGACTCCTTCTTATTAAGTTTTTTGTCAACCTCTGCTCCTTTTTGGCCTCCGAACTCTGCTTTCAACATGATCTCTTGAGCCTTATCTTCTGACAGGCCTATCGATTCGATATATGTCTCTACAGCTTCTTTGAGTTTAGATTCAGTTGATTTAATAGCATTTCGAGGCACAAAACCGATCTCAGTAAACTGCCCCAGCATTTCTGTGAACTCTTCCTCAGTCCCTTTTTTACCTTTAGCCGATTTCATCATTTGATCAAGAATTGCCTCTTTTTGTTTCAGGTTTTCTTGATACTGCGCTTCGTGCTCGTTTTGCGCTGCTCTCTTTTTATCAAAGAATTGATCACAAGCTTCTTTGAATTTAGCATAAACAGAGTTTCTGAATTTTTCAGGTACAGGTCCAATTTCACGCCACTCCTTTTGCAATCTTTTTAACTGATCTGCAGTTTTTTCCAAATCACCACTTTCGCTCAGTTCTTTGGCTTGTTCAACCAATTGCTCCTTCTTCGCGAGGTTCTCCTTTCTTAGTGACTCTAATCTCTTAAAGAACTCATTCTTGTTGGAAAAAAACTTTTTGAAAGTAGACCAAAACAGTTTATTGATTTCCTTAGCCTCTTCACGCGGTACACCACCAATGGCATCCCAACGTTTTTGGATGGCAAGAATCTCCTTTGTCTTTGAATTCCACTCGTTGATTCTATCTGAATCGAAATCTACAAAGGGCTCTAATTCTTTTGCTAGCGTACGCTTTTTCTCTGCGTTCTCTTCAAACTCTCCTTTTAAGTCCTCTAGATAGCTTTTACGCTTTTTATAAATCTTATCAGAGGCTGACTTGAACCTTTGCCAAAGTTCTTCTTGAACTTCTCTTGGTACAGCACCGATACGCTTATACTCTTCATGAAGCTCATTTAGCTCGATCACAGCATCTTTGATGTTCTCATACTTGTCGAGTGCCTCAGCTTTCTCACAAAGCTCCATTTTCGCTTTATGGTTCTTCTTACGGTCGAGTTCCTTGAGTTCGAAGAGAATGTGCCTGTTATTATAAAAACGATCGAGTAATGCATTATAATTGGCCCACAGTGTCCTGTTGTGTTGGGCTGGAACCGGACCAACAGCTTTCCATTCTTCTTGTAATTTCTTGATTGGGGAAAGGTTAGTTGTGGCGTTTTCACCATCAATTAGTTCTCTCAACTGCGCTAAAATATCCTCTTTCTTCTCAAGATTCTTGGCCTTAGAAGCTTCTCTTTCTTTATAAAAATTGGACTTTCTATCTTTGATCAGCGTTAGGCTCGCATCGAAACGATTGTAGTCCTCATCATGCCTAAATTCGAAAGTATCTTCTTCTCCACCTTCTTCTTTATACTTTGATAGTGCCAAAGCTTTACGCTCATCTTCCATTCCAAAGAAAAGCGGAACGATTTGGTCTAGTATGCGCGTGGTGCGTTTAAAAGTGGTGACATGAGTTAACTCTTCAATAAGCTCCACTAATTGATCTCGGGTAAAGGTGGTATAGTCAGGGAGCTCCTCATTTTCGTCATGCTCTTCCTCTTCTTCCTCCTCCTGCTCATTATCTTCTGTAGATTCTTCGCCCTTGTCAGTTTGTATGTCATCAGAAGGTGAATTAGCCTCAGCGTCTTTACTAACTTCGGTTTTCTGCTCCTCCGATGAAGATTCCACTTTAGATGGTGCTTCAGTTTCAACTTTAGGCTCTGCTTTATCTACAGATTCTTCAGTTGCTTCTTCTTGAGCAATACTTTCCGTTTCAATTGAAGTTTCTTCTTTTTGAGGAGTCTCTACTTCTTTTTCCTGTTGCTCCTGATTTTCTATTTCTGCTATTTTACTTGGAACTTGTTCCGCGCTTTTCTTTTCAGATTTAACAGACTCAGATTCATTTTTTTCTGATGTATCTTGAGTTACTTCTTGTGCTGGAGATGGGGTTAAATCCTTATCAGATTGCTTCTTTTCAGCGCTCTGATCACCTGCTTCCATTTTCTGATCTTCCATTTTTATTTTTTTCGGTTTTCACCGCACCGTTGCGACATTAAAGTTAGCAAATCTATTAATTCAGACGAGGATCGACAGGGTAATTTGAAAATACCTTATACTTTCCTCCCATTGTTTTCAAAACTGACTTCCACAGCTCATCGACACTCATATCGAATATCTCCTCAGGGGTGGCTCCTTTCTTGACAAACCACGATTGCGCATCAAGCTCCTCTCGCAATTGCCCTTCAGCCCAGCCACTGTAGCCCAAGTAGAACTGAATGTCTTTTTCGCTAAGAAGTCTCTGGCTAAGCATTGATTTCAATTGCTCAAAATCACCGCTCCATCCAATACCTCTGCCTAAGTCAACAGTCCCTTCAACTTCCTTGGTATTTCTATGGACAAAATGTAGTGTATTTTGTTCGACAGGTCCGCCTAAATTTAATTCTCCATCAAAGTCGATCTCATCAGATAAGACATCTACCAATTTGAGTTTGGTTTTTTTGTTTAAAACCAATCCAAAAGTACCTTCATCGTTGTTTTCACAGATAAGAATTACCGTTCGCTCAAAATTCGGGTCATTGAGAAATGGCTCAGAAATGAGCAAATCACCACGCTCTGGTTCAGGTATATTCTTGTCGTATTCAAACATAAAAGCCGCTTTTCATTCAAATTAAAATACTACCATAACATTGCCTAAGGAAAAGAAAAAACTTTAGCGCATCAACTTGTTATATTTGAAACAAACTTAACCCAATGTCTGAAATAGCTGATTTAAGAAAAGAATATACGCTCGCCTCTTTAGATATAGATTCTGTCGACAAAAACCCCTTTGATCAATTCAGAAAGTGGTTTAATGAGGCGCAAAAGAGTGAACTTATAGAACCAAATGCAATGGTCGTCAGCACTGTTGACAGCAAGAGGCAGCCTTATCAACGCACCGTTCTCATGAAGGCATTGGATGAAAATGGAATTGTTTTCTATACCAATTATGAGAGTCGCAAGGCAAAACAGATCAAAGAGAACTCAAACGTATCCATACTTTTCCCTTGGTATGGTTTAGAAAGGCAAGTTGCTATTATAGGTAAAGCAGAAAAAGTATCTACAACAGAATCACTTCAGTACTTCACAAGCAGACCTCATGGAAGCCAATTAGGCGCATGGGTTTCTCAGCAAAGCAAGGTGATCTCTTCTAGAAGCATTCTAGAGGTCAAACTCAATGAAATGAAGCAGAAGTTTAAAGAAGGTAAAGTTCCTCTTCCTGACTTTTGGGGAGGATATCGCGTAGTCCCAGAAAGCTTTGAGTTTTGGCAAGGAAGAAAAAGCAGGCTTCATGATCGCTTAATGTACACCAAAGCCAATGGCGACTGGACAATCGATAGACTTTCTCCCTAAAGCAGCGTAGTAATATCGTCAACACCGAGTTTTCGCTCTACAGTGAATCCTTCACCATATTGCACACCTATTTCGTGTCCATAATGAATCCCTCGAGAATTGATCATCTCCATGAATCGAGGATTGGATATATAGGTCTCAGGCTCATCAGAATTAGGGTCAAAGAACTGGGTCTTAAACGCTTTTATAGCGTTCATTTTAGTTTCCCATTCCTCCGAAACATCTACAATAAAGTCGGGCTCGATGGGTATGCTCTGAATATAATGATAGACAATTTTAGGTCTCCATGGAGCTTGTTTTACACCATTCTCCTCCGTCTCGATCTTAGCTAATCCTGCTAAAAAACAAGCCTCTTTTGCTAAAAAGGATGCTCGGCCATGATCAGAATGGCGGTCGTCTATAGCATTTGCCAAAACAATATCAGGCTGGTATTTACGAATCATACGAATTACCGCCAGTTGATGCTCCTCATCTACTTTGAAGAAACCATCTCGGAATCCCAAATTCTCTCTTGCCGATAAACCTAAGACTTTTGCAGAGGCTGCTGCTTCTTGTTTCCTGGTTTCTGGAGTACCACGTGTCCCAAGTTCCCCTTCTGTAAAGTCAATTACACCAGCTTTTTTTCCTGATTTTACCGCTTTATGGAGTGTACCAGCGCAGGAAAGCTCAACATCGTCTGGATGGGCGGCTAGCGCCAGTATATCTAATTTCATAGAATTTGAATTCGGTTAGGAAAAGAACAGCTTTAAGCGAGTTCTGTTTCAGATTGTGTTTCAAATTCTTTTTCTTGTAGGAATCTCTCTGCATCAAGCGCTCCCATACAGCCAGTACCCGCTGCTGTCACTGCTTGTCTATAGACTCTATCTGCTGCATCCCCAGTCGCAAACACACCCTCGACATTCGTTTTTGAAGAACCTGGCTGTACTTTTAAATAGCCCATGCTATCCATATCCAGGTAGTCCTTGAAGATATCCGTATTTGGCTTATGACCAATGGCTACAAAGAAACCTGTAATGTCAAGATCCTGCTTTTCTTGTGTTTGATTATTCACCACTCGAACGCCAGTCACCCCAGATTCATCACCTAAAACTTCCTCAGCTTCTGTATGCCAAAGCACTTCAATGTTTGGGTGATCCTCAACTCGCTTTTGCATGATCTGCGAGGCACGCATTTCATCACGCCTTACGAGTAAGTATACTTTCGGACAAAGGTTTGCCAAGTAAGTCGCTTCTTCAGCGGCAGTATCACCACCACCAACTACAGCGACTTGCTGGCCCTTATAAAAGAAACCATCGCATACGGCACAAGCTGAAACACCCCTATTTGCATAGGTTTTTTCAGACTCTAGCCCTAGATATTTTGCACTAGCACCTGTAGAGATAATCACGGACTCAGCAGTGATCTCATGCTTCTCATCAACGACAACCTTGTGGGGATAACCTGAGAAGTCAACTGAAGTAGCCAAACCAAAACGAACATCTGTTCCAAAACGCTCAGCTTGCTTCTGAAGATCGACCATCATTTGTGGTCCGTTAATACCTTCTGGGTAACCCGGGAAATTTTCTACATCATTTGTTGTGGTTAATTGTCCGCCTGGCTCACCTCCTGTATATAAAACGGGGCTTAATCCGGCTCTTGATGCATATATAGCTGCAGTATAACCTGCTGGACCTGATCCTATGATCAATACTTTTACGTTCTCTGTCGTCATCTTCCTACTTCTTGAATTCCAAAACTACACGTTTAACACAAATCGTACAACCGTTTGTTCCAAGAAAAAGACATAAAAAAAGCGCTTCTGCTTGAAGCGCTTCTTATATCATTTATCTCACCTAATTTATCCTAAATAAGGCTTTAAGGCCTTACTTCTGGATGTATGTCTCAATCTTCTGATTGCCTTCTCTTTGATCTGACGAACTCTTTCACGCGTTAAATTGAATTTTTCTCCAATTTCTTCGAGTGTCATTGAATGTTCACCATTCAGTCCAAAGTACAATGTGATCACGTCTGCTTCTCTCTGTGTCAAAGTAGATAATGCTCTTTGAACTTCTCTTCTTAATGAGTCATTCATCAATCCATCATCTGGCTTCACTTCTGCATCGTTCTCCAATACATCCAATAAGCTGTTCTCCTCACCCTGTACAAAAGGAGCATCCATAGATACGTGACGACCAGAGATCTTCATTGTATCCACTACCTCATTCGTAGTTACCTCTAGCACTTCGGCTAGTTCATCAGGAGATGGTTCACGTTCAAAACGTTGCTCCAACTCAGAGAATGTCTTCGAAATCTTATTCAAAGAACCTACTCTGTTCAGTGGCAAACGGACAATTCTAGATTGTTCTGCCAGAGCTTGAAGAATAGATTGTCTGATCCACCATACAGCATAAGAGATGAATTTGAAACCACGAGTCTCATCAAATCTCTGTGCCGCTTTGATCAATCCTAAGTTTCCTTCGTTAATAAGGTCACCAAGTGACAAACCTTGATTTTGATATTGTTTCGCAACAGAAACCACAAACCTTAAATTGGCCTTAGTCAATTTCTCAAGAGCCAATTGATCACCTTCTCTGATCCTTTTCGCCAAATCAACTTCCTCATCGGGAGTCAATAAGTCTACTTTACCGATCTCTTGAAGGTATTTATCGAGAGATTGTGACTCTCTGTTGGTTATTTGCTTACTAATCTTAAGCTGTCTCATTCAATCAACTGTTTTTTGCTACGTCCAATAAAGGAAACCAAATAGAATGTACTAAAAGTTCCTTATCAATCAAACGTGTCGTTCTACTAAACTGTTATCCTTCGTTCTTCTCAGGTTTAGGAAGAAGCGCCTTTCTCGACAATCTGAATTTACCTGATTTCTTATCGATACCGATCAACTTCACAGTGATATCCTCACCTACTTCCATCAATCCATCCATACTTTCAAGTCTCTCCCACTTGATCTCAGAGATATGCAACAACCCATCTTTGCCTGGCATGAACTCAACGAACGCACCAAATGGCATGATCGATTTCACTTTACCCTCGTAGGTATCACCCACTTCTGGCATGGCAACAATACCTTTTACTCTACCAACAGCAGCATCCATTGCATCTTTATCGACAGCAAAGAAAGAAACTTGACCTTTGTTATCTACTTCTTCGATATTAATGGTCGCGCCTGTTTCTTTTTGGATCTCCTGAATTACTTTACCACCAGGTCCAATCACCGCACCGATCATATCCTGAGGGATAAGCATTCTATAGCTTCTTGGTACATGTGGTTTGTAATCCTCTCTTGGCTCACTAAGTGCCTTCGTCATTTCGCCTAAGATGTGTAATCTACCTTCTTTGGCTTGATTCAATGCAGTTTCTAATACCTCATAAGAAAGACCATCAACTTTAATGTCCATCTGACAAGCAGTAATTCCTTTCTCTGTTCCAGTTACTTTGAAATCCATATCGCCCAAATGATCCTCGTCTCCAAGAATATCTGAAAGAATAGCATACTTACCTGTTTCAGCATCAGAGATCATACCCATCGCAATTCCTGAGACAGGCGCTTTGATTTTGACACCAGTATCCATCATAGCCAATGAACCTGCACATACAGTTGCCATTGAAGATGAACCATTAGATTCAAGGATATCAGATACTAATCTAATCGTATATGGGTTTTCGTCAGCTGGAGGTAAAACCTGCTTAAGTGCTCTTAATGCTAAGTTTCCATGACCAACTTCTCTTCTACCTGGACCTCTATTGGGTCTTACTTCTCCCGTTGAAAAGCCTGGGAAGTTGTAGTGAAGTATAAATTTATTATAACCTGCCTGAGTTGCACCATCGATCATTTGCTCATCAAGTTTGGTACCTAATGTACAAGATGTCAATGATTGTGTTTCACCTCTTGTGAAGACAGCAGAACCATGTGCTGAAGGCAAATAATCTACTTCTGCATTGATCTGTCTGATCTCAGTAAAGTCTCGGCCGTCAAGTCTCTTACTCTCATTGAGCACGAAGTTTCTTGCTGCAGACTTATGCAATTTCTTAAAGTATTGAGACAATAAGAATCCATCATGGCCATGGTCTTCACCTAAAGACTCAATGAACTCGTCCTTTATCGCTCTTACATCTGAACTTCTCACGGCTTTATCAGCAGTTTGCTTTGCAACAACTGCATAAAGCTTATCGTAAGTAGCGGCTTTCATTTGTTCGAAAAGTGCTTCATCAGATTTTTCATGATTGTACTCACGCTTTACTGTAGAACCTACTTCTTCGGCCAATTCGATCTGTGCTTGACACTGTACTTTAGCAGCATCATGAGCAACTTTCATTGCCTCAAGCAAATCAGCTTCACTAACTTCTTTCATTTCACCCTCTACCATAAGGATATTGTCCTTATCCGCAGCTACGATGATATCTAATTCAGACTCTGCCTGAACGTCTCTATTCGGATTGACTAAATATTCGCCATCTTTCTTTACCACACGAACTTCTGAGATTGGCCCATTGAATGGAATATCAGAAACTGCTAATGCAGAAGAAGCTGCCAATGCTGCTAATGAATCAGGATTCATTCCTTCTTCATAAGAGATCATGGAGATCATTACTTGCGTATCTGCATGGTAATCGTCTGGGAACATCGGTCTAAGCGCTCTGTCAACCAATCTTGAGATCAAGATCTCATGGTCAGACAGACGACCTTCTCTTTTTAAGAAACCACCAGGAATTTTTCCTGAAGAGGCAAATTTTTCTTGATAATCGACTGAGAGTGGAAGGAAATCCACATCTTCTTTTGCGTCTTTTGAAGAAACGACAGTAGCCAACAACATGGTGTCTCCCATTTTAACGACTACAGATCCGTCTGCTTGCTTTGCTAACTTACCCGTTTCAATTGTAATTTCAGCGCCATCGGGCATTTTGATGGACTTATTGATAACTTTTGACATATATGATTTTTAAGATGCAGGAAGATACAACAACCTGCGGTTGAATAGAAGTAAAAAGGGAATTCTCAGAACTCCCTTTATATAATTACTTTCTTAATTTCAATTCTGCGATGATCGCACGATATCTTTCGATATCTCTATTGTAAAGGTAATCCAGAAGTCTCCTTCTTTTACCTACCAATTTCAAAAGACCTGTTCTTGAAGAGTGATCTTTTTTGTTTGATTTCAAATGCTCTGTGAGATGATTGATACGGTAAGTAAAAAGTGCGATCTGAGATTCTGCTGAACCTGTATCACCTTTTGACTTTAACCGACCATGATTCTCAAAGAGCTCTTGTTTCTTCTCTGTTGATAAATACATGCTTAGCTAAAATTTAAGTATTCAGTTAATTAAGGCGCGAAGATACTGAATGAAAGCATCTTGTACAATAGTTCGTATAAATTATTACTTCTTCTTAAATAGCCCAGCAACTCTTTTTGCAAAGGTGATATAGAAATCAGATTCGAAGAGCCTAGCATCATTACGGGCTTGCTTTAGGAAGAAAAACCCAAAAGGAAGTAATGCCACGTTTGAAAGCCATACTGATATTGCCGGATCGATCACCTCTTGCTTCCCCCACTTTTCACCCAGCGTATTCAGAATATAGTAAACCAAAAAGAAGACGATAGAAACAATAAGTGGCATACCTAACCCACCCTTTTTAATAATGGCACCAATAGGTGCACCGATAAGAAACATCACTAAACAGGCAAAAGAACGAGCCATTTGCTGATTTCGAGTGATGATATATTTCCTTCTATATGAATCAACATTTTCAATTGTCTTATTTCTGGTATCAATAAGGTTTCTCAAGCTTCTTGATTGATTAATACCGAAATTGATCGCAGACTGCATCCTAATATTATTATCACGATTTACCTCGAGTGAATAATAATTTTCAAACCTTGCGAAATTCACCTCAGGGTCCTTTGTCTGAAATTTCTTAACCAGTCCTTTATTCATTTCAATACGATCTATTTTCATGGCCGAATTCTTAGCCACAGTAGCTGTTCGTTTCCTTTGTGGGCTATCGGCCTCGACCTTCTCTTCATTCATCAGACCTAAGTAACCTTCTTCTTTATTTAACTGGTTCTCCTCCTGCGCGATCAAAGCCAGATTGATAGAATCTTGTTTTTTTTGTGTTTCAGTTCGTCTAGCTATTCTCAGCGAATCATAATAAGCTCTCCCCTCTACTATGGGCTCTGGTGTCTCAGCCCTACCCAGCATATGGTATCTGAATGTGTTCGAGACCTGTGTAAAAAGCCGATCTTTTTTAATGAAAATATCTCTATTAATAGAGTCAATACCAGTTCTTAATTGATCACTAGTTTGAACCAATCGACTTCTCTTAAAGGCGCCCTCATCTGTATCTCCCATATCAAATGATGACAGATCGAAAACCATCTTGCTAGAACTAAAGCGGTCTCGAATAAACTGCCCTCCCTTCATTTTGTCGAAATAATTCTCCTTCATTTGCTCTTCATAGCGAATGCCATCAAAAAGTTCTAGCGCCAAATAACGTTGGTTCATGAATGAATACATTCTACCAGAATCGGCAAGAATCACTTTTTTGTTTGACTGAACATTATCTCCGGTATGATCGTAAATGATAATGTCCTTGAGATGTTCATCAGTAACCTTTTGGTTTACCTTAATACTATAACCTGGAATACCATCATAGAAGACCCCCTCCTTTATATCAAGGGCTGGTTTTTTAGTCCTCATATCCCATAATAAACTATAGGTCTTAAGATTGACTTTAGGCACTAATTGAGTATTGGTATAGTAAGTAACTCCAGTCAAAAAGATCACAAAAATGAAGATTGGAGCCAGTGCCCTTATTAAAGAGATACCAGAACTTTTTATTGCGGTGAGCTCTGAATGCTCGCCTAGATTACCGAAAGTCATTATCGAACTCAGCAATACAGCAAGAGGAAATGCATCGGGCGAACTAGAAATTGAAAAATAACCAAGTAATTCCGCAAAGATATCGAGACTCAAACCCTTACCGAACAGTTCATCGAAATAACGCAGGAGTCCTACCAGTAAAAGAATAAAATCGACAACGATAAGTGTCAATAGAAATGGTCCTAAAAAGGAACCTAATACTAGCTTGTCAATCTTCTTCATATGGATGCTCGTCCAATACGGCAAAGATTGTGCCTTAGGCAAGTATTTCCAAGTTAAGGGAGGTTAAATTATCCTCCGAGCATTTCTTTGAGTAGATATACCTGGTTCTCCCAAAGTTCTTGTTGTTCCTCAGGGTCATCAAAGTCAGAATAATCCGTGATCTGCAAATAAACAGATTGTGTCAGTTCATTTACATTAAGTTTCAATTCAATATAATTAGGATCATCTTCATCCTCTTCCGTCTCAGGCAAAAACTCAAACTTGACGCTTATATTAGCTTTTTGAGCCGCTTTTTTGGCTTTATGATTTTCTCCGTCCCACAGGAAAATGAATACTTTATCTTCGTTGATGTTTACGTCATCTGCGAACCATTGTGCGAGTCCACTTGCAGTGCTGATGTAGGGAAATAACATCTTTTGAGAGGCTTTTACCTCGAATTCAGTGACAAATTTGACTTTTCCCATAGATGAAAAATGTTGTTTGAATAATATATGACATTTATTTGGCATTTAACAAACAAGTGACGCCAAATGCACCTAATAAAAAACCCAGCCAATTCTGACTGGGTTTGAGTAGCGAAGACGGGAGTTGAACCCGTGACCTCAGGGTTATGAATCCTGCGCTCTAACCAACTGAGCTACCTCGCCATAACTGAATTTCCCTTAAGAGGCTGCAAATGTAAGTAGGAATGTTTAATAAACGCAACCTACAGTTGAAGCTTTTTACAAAAAAATACCCCGGCCAAAAACCGGGGTATCAAATCTTGCTGTGAGTGAGTTACTTAACTTTATCAACCACTGCTTTGAACGCTTCAGGATGGTTCATGGCCAAATCAGCCAATACCTTGCGATTTAATTCGATTCCTGATTTGCTCAACTGACCCATGAATTGCGAGTAAGACATTCCGTGCTGTCTTGCTCCTGCATTGATTCTTTGGATCCACAATTTTCTAAACTCTCTTTTCTTCGCTTTTCTATCTCTGTAAGCGTATACGAGTCCTTTTTCAACGGCATTTTTAGCAACCGTCCAAACATTTTTTCTTCTCCCCCAGTACCCCTTGGATAGCTTTAGGATTCTTTTTCTCTTTGCTCTTGAAGCAACTGAATTTACTGATCTAGGCATAATTTAATTTTTTGATTTTTGGCGGACCGCGTAACGATCACTTAAGACCAAACCTCCGGTTAAACATTAGAACCTTCTAATTGAAAATTAGATGTTAAGCATGTGCTTGATATTCTTCTCATCAGACTTGTCTACCAAGCCCATGTGAGTAAGATTACGCTTCTGCTTCGTTTCTTTTTTAGTCAAGATATGGCTTTTGAAAGCATGCTTTCTTTTGATCTTGCCAGACCCTGTCAATTTGAAACGCTTTTTCGCTCCTGATTTAGTTTTTACTTTAGGCATTATTAATAATTGTTTAAGAATTATTTTTTCGCTGCTTTTGGAGATAAAAAGAGAAACATTCTTTTTCCCTCCAATTTAGGAAGCTGCTCTACTTTGGCATATTCTTCCAATGCTTGAGCAAACTTCAACAAAAGGATCTCTCCTCTTTCTTTATATACGATCGTTCTACCTTTGAAATGAACGTAAGCTTTCACTTTCGCACCTTCCTTCAAGAAGTTCATCGCATGTTTAAGTTTAAAATCGAAATCATGGTCGTCCGTGTTCGGCCCAAATCTGATCTCTTTCATGACCGTCTTAGCAGCTTTCGCTTTAATCTCCTTCTGCTTTTTCTTCTGGTCGTATTTAAACTTAGAATAATCAATTATTTTACATACTGGAGGATTCGCTTTTGCTGAGATCTCCACAAGGTCCAGACTTTCACCTTTAGCCATTTCAAGGGCCTTTTGCAAAGGATATACTCCTGGCTCTATGTTTTCTCCTACAACCCTAACCTCTTGGGCTCTGATTTTTTCATTAACCTTATAGGGCTCTTCTACCCGACCTCTCGGTGGATAGCGTCTTCTCATTTTAGCGATTGTAACCTCCTTGTCTTGTTAAAATGTCTGCAAATATCGGTATAAATTTCTAATTATCAATAGCTCTGCTGAATAAGCTTTACTCTGATCTATCTCCGAGTGATTTAACCGTTTCTTCTTTAAAATAAGTTAAGAAGTCGAGTAATGAAAATGTTCCAACATCTCCTTTGCCATGTTTTCTTATCGCCACGGCTTTTGCCTCTGCTTCTTTCTCCCCTACGATCAACATCATTGGGATCTTTTTAATTTCCGCATCTCTGATTTTTCGACCGATCTTTTCGTCACGATGGTCTATGAAACCCGTGATATCATTTTCTTCTAACATACTATATACCTCTTCAGCATATTCAGCATATTTTTCAGAAATAGGTAAAATAGCCACCTGATCTGGTGTCAGCCACAATGGAAACTCACCAGCACAGTGTTCGATCAAAACAGCCACAAACCTTTCCAAAGAACCGAATGGCGCCCGGTGGATCATTACAGGCCTATGTTTTTGATTGTCCGAACCTGTGTATTCCAACTCGAAACGCTCAGGCAAATTGTAATCTACTTGGATAGTTCCCAATTGCCACTTCCTGCCTAACGCATCTTTGATCATAAAGTCCAACTTAGGACCGTAGAAGGCTGCCTCACCTAATTCGGTGACCGTATTAAGGCCTTTTTCTTCAGTAGCTTCAATGATCGCTCTTTCCGCCTTTTCCCATGCGGCATCAGAACCAATATATTTTTCTTTATCCTCAGGATCTCTTAGGCTGATCTGCGCTGTATATTCTTCGAAACCAAGCGATTCGAATACATGGAACACAAGGTCAATCACCTTTTTGAATTCCTCTTTCACTTGGTCTTCACTACAGAATATATGGGCGTCATCCTGAGTAAAACCTCTGACCCTGGTTAAACCGTGTAATTCTCCGCTCTGCTCATACCTGTAAACAGTACCAAACTCGGCAAGTCTGACCGGAAGGTCTTTATAAGACCTAGGTTTTGAATTGTATATTTCACAGTGATGTGGGCAGTTCATGGGTTTCAACAAAAACTCCTCGCCTTCATGTGGTGTATTTATCGGCTGAAAAGAGTCCTGTCCATATTTGGCATAGTGCCCTGAGGTTTCATATAACTTCTTATGACCAATATGAGGAGTCACAACCGGATCATAGCCGGCTTTCACTTGCGCTTTTCTCATAAAGCTTTCGAGTCGCTCCCTTAGTTTGGCGCCTTTTGGCAACCATAGAGGTAAACCCATTCCTACTTTTTCAGAGAACGTAAAAAGTTCTAATTCCTTTCCGAGTTTTCGGTGATCCCTTTTCTTGGCCTCTTCCAAAAGATGAAGGAATTCAGTGAGCTCTTTTTGCTTAGGGAAGGTAATGCCATAAATTCTCGTCAGCTGTTGTCTTTTCTCGTCTCCTCTCCAATAAGCACCCGCAACACTCAGCAATTTCACTGCTTTAATGAATCCGGTGTGTGGGATATGAGGACCGCGACACAGATCTGTAAATCCACCTTGCTCGTAAAATGTGATACTCCCGTCATCTAGACCTTCTAGTAACTCAAGTTTATATTCGTCACCCTTTTTTTCGAAATATTCTACAGCATCGGCTTTTCCTATCTCTATTCGCTTATACTCGTTCTTTTGACGAGCCAATTCAAGCATCTTTTTCTCGATCTTTTCAAGATGAGCGGCATCGAATTCTTGATCTCCAAAATCTACATCGTAGTAGTAGCCTTTTTCAATGGGTGGACCTATACCCAGTTTGATTCCAGGATACAAAGATTCGAGTGCTTCTGCCATCAAGTGAGCAGAAGAATGCCAAAATGTATTCTTACCATCTTCGTCATTCCAGGTCAGCAATTTGAGGTGTGTTTCTTGTGGCAACGCACGATCAGCATCCCAAACTTCACCATTCACTTCAGCTGACAATACATTTCTAGCAAGTCCTTCTGAAATACTTTGCGCCACGTCCATGGCACTGCTTCCTTGGTCGTACATGCGCGTACTTCCATCAGGTAAGATTACTTTTATTTGATCACTCATTCTTTATATACCTACCGCTACAAACCGACAGGATTTATTAAGATTTTACGGCTGCAAATATGCAATAATTATTAGGAGAATATGCGTTAAAGGCAGAAAAGTAGTAGAAACTAAAGTGTGATCTGGAAACTAACTTTGATGTCGGATTTACGAATATTTGGTTTTTCTAAATAAGTAAGCCTTCTCACATAATCGACTCTGAAGAATTTAAAAATATTCTCAATGCCAATACCAACTTCTGCAAAAGGCCTAGAAGAGTCTAATACATCAAATTGAGGCAATGGATTACCATTCTCATCCACAGTTACCTGTGCATCTAGTGTACTTTGGCTTACGTTTCCAAATAATGCACTGCCCGTACCCACCAATCGCCATTTCAACTTCTTCATTAATGGAATTCGATTCATGACAAAGCCCTCAAAGAAATGCTGCACTTTGACTTGGCCGTAACTCTGAGATACAAATTCGAAAAAATTCATGGTATTAAAAGCAATATCGGTATAGACAAATTGCTCATTACCAATATGAGATGTCAATAAGGTATAAGGCAAATCATTGAATATATGACCCGCACTCATTTGATACTTGAGGTTACCCCAAAAACCAACCCTGAGTTGCTGAGACACAGAAAAATCAACCTTGTGATAATCAAAATCTCCACCACCAGGTACTTTTAACCCCCTCGTATAAGACATTAAGAATATGGGCCAACGGAGTGTCCCCAAACTGATTCTATTGTTATCATTGATGATAAACGTTTCGTCTCTCGCATATTTTAATCGAACCACAAATTCAGAAGTAGTGAAATTCGTGGCTAGTTGAGAATTCGCATCGTTGATGTCTGTCTTATACCTGAAAGGAAATAAAGGATTGTAGTTTTGGTTCTTCAATTGAAGTGCACCAGAAAAAGACCTCGAAAATTGTCTGGCAAACTCAAATTGCATTTTTTCATATCGAAAAGGACGTACAAGATTACCTATCTGGGTTAAAGCAATAAAGGCACTTTCTTCAGAAACATCGGTTAGGGGATTAACCTGAACACCAAATTGGTCTACGTCTTTCCGATAGTTGAGTGTGACAGTAGTCCATTTATCTCGATCGATAATATACTTGGCCCCAAGGCCATATTTCCATTGTTCATCTAAAAACCCATAGGCGCCAAAAGCATTGAATTGCCATTTCTTGCTAAACTTCTCGTTAGTTCTACCTCCTAACCTAACACGAAATCCCTCAACATCATTTCCAGAAATCGTTACAGGATATGGACCAATATCGATCTTTCCAACATCAAAATACCCACTAGCTAATGTTTTGAAGATCTCCGTCCAAGTTTTAACAAAAGGAATGTTATTCAAAGTATCGATCATAGCGATCACATTAACCTCAGTATCACTCAAAGGCTCATACCTAGATCTATTCCAAAACTCCTCACTAGTTTCTCTAGAGTTTTCAGCTAACTCAATACTCCTGTCATAGAACCGAGTTGGCCTAGGCTCTGTCACCTGGATACTATCAACACTCGTATAGAACTTCGCTAGAAAGCCTGCAGATCCATCTGTAAGTTCAGCCACATCAATTAAAACCCTAGTATTTAATGGTAACCATGCACCTTCTTCCGTCTTTTTTAACTGTTGCTGTATCTTGATCTTTTCAATAAAATTCAAGTTGGCCGTCTTTTGCATGGTCGCATCTATTTGCTTTAAGGCAAAATCCTCTTTGGTAATCCACATTTGCCCTATAAAAGCCAACTCTTGGTCGTTCTTTGGGACAAAATCCAGTAGATAACAGTAATCATCATCTATGTAAAGGCTATCCTTCAGTTCATAATCGTATAGAAAGCGCCATCCGCCACCAAGAGGTGAGGCGAACTCTTTATCCACGATCTCCATCCTATTTTGGTAGAAATTGTATTCTTGAAACGAAGAACCAATAATCTGTCCTACCAAAGAGCCGTCTTCGATGCCTACGCCTGTAATTTTTGTTTTCTTAATGAATTCCTTTTGAAGTTTTGGGTTGGACCTGAAATAGTAGTCAGATAATGATTCAGAAATAAATAACGGTAGAATAGGCTTACCATCTTCTCCAGCGATGATCTCAATTGAGTCAAGTACTCCCGAGATCTTTTGCATCCATGGCTTTTTCTTGAGGTTCTCTGTAATGTTATCAACATCGACCTCAATCTTTGTATAACTCTGAAACTCGTAAGCAGCCAATCTACGCTTATCATTAAATTTCTTGTTATCCACTACCCCTCTCATAATCCTAAACGCAGGGTTTTCCACCTTTCCAGAATAGACAACAAAATCATCTAACTGTGTAGCTTCTGGTGCTAACTGAAAATCAATTCTTTGCTCTACCCCTTTTATATAAGGCTTCTTCTTTGTTTCATAACCGATAAATGAAACCAAAAGAGTATCTGATGGGGCATCTCCCATTATTTCATAAAAACCATTGAAGTCTGTTGAAGACCCTACTGCTGAGCCCAGCACTACCACATTTGCGAAAGGTATTGGGTCACCAGTGGATGCATCAGTCACTTTGCCTCGAATAACCGTTTGGCCGGATGCGCTAAACGCAACGCTGAGTAATAGTAATACCTTAATTATTCGGTGGAAGGTCAAATTTTATAAATTGGTAATGTTTGTGAAACGTAGCTCTTCGCGAAAAAGTCAAAATTAATTGCATTATCTGAACATCACCGCTTATTCTTCGCAGAATGTTCTTTTAAATAATTGTTAATCAATAAGTCAGACCTCTTTACAATTTGTTGATACCATGCCAACCTCAATTCATCTTTTTCTGTTCCCGAGAGCTCCCAATTAATTTCACCATTGCGTAATCTATTCATCAATTCACTCAGAATGAGTGCTGCACTCACCGAAATATTAAATGATTCTGTAAAACCCAGCATGGGTATATGAATCAATTCATCAACATTTTCTTTGGCATAGTCACTCATCCCTCTTTTCTCGGTCCCAAAAATTATGGCAGTTTTTTGACTAATATCTAACGATTGTATAGATGCCGTATTCTGATCAGGGGTTGTCCCAACTATGCGGTATTTTTTTGATTTTAGTTCTTTAAAGCATTCTTTAATGCTCGCGGGGCCTCTCTCATATTGATGTATGTTCACCCATTTCGAGGCGCCTCTCACCACATTTGGATTGATATTGTATTGATGAAGATCTTCCGTAATGTAAAGGTCTTGAATACCAAAACAGTCACAAGTTCTTATTACAGCACTTGCATTCTGTTCTTGATAAATATCCTCTAAAACGACTGTTAAATGGCGCGTTCGATCATCAAGTACTTGATCAATGAGGCTGACCTTGTTTGGAGTCACATACTCCGCAAGCAATTCAATGAGTTCTTTCTTCATCATAAAAAATGAAGCTGCCGATCCTAAAACCGGCAGCTATCTTTTACAACCTTTAATCACTAATGATTATATCTAGATAACGTGATAAAAAGATTTAGCTACAGTTTCTAAAAGAGGTCAATAGTATCCCCTGCTTTGTAACCTCCATCCTTTCCTTTTTGGTCATCTGGTTTTGGCTGTTCTGTCTTAGGTTTACTTTCCTTTACTTCTGGTTTGGTCGCCTTTGTCTCTATCGCCTTTGGAGACTCCGACACCTTTGGCTCTTCCTCAACCTTCTTTTCCTTTTGAACCACCTCATCGGCCGCATTTACTTCAATAGTCTCAGCTTGGGCTTCTTGTTTTCCTGGCTTATCTCCACCTTCTTTTTCTAAGAAAACCGCCTTATGCACCTTATGTGGTGACAGCTTATTACCTGTCGCTTTCCACCCCTTGATATCAATGATCATATCAAGATCGAACATAGATTTCTGACGTTCTCTTTTTCCCTTTACCGAATAAGTAACTTCGATCTGCGCCTCATTGGCTTGTATCACATCGACCAACTTTGAGCCCTTCGCTTCATTGATGAATAAGAATTTCTTATCCATGCTTGTGGTCTCAATTTGAAATCTTTTAACATAATAGGTATTGGTTTCACCATCGAGGTGAATCGCACCAATTGATTGATCAGTCTCAAGCTTTTCTAAAAGCATGATCTTATTTGGCTCATAACGATTCGTAAGGTCAAAATTGGTCATCTCGTACTCACCTGAATTGTAAACCACAACTACCTGATCATCTGCTTGGAAATTACCTAGTAACCTCCCTCTTTCATCTCTATTTAAACGCCCAACTGTATCATCGTACCAGATATCCAACCCACCTAAAGTTGACTTTCCTTCCATTTTAAGCTGGACTTTACGCACAGGATATTTGGTTACAATATTACCGCCAGCTCCCCTTCCTTTAATATCAACGTCAGCGAAGTCAAAATCAAAAACTTTGATTCGTGCTTTGGCACCAGAGGTTAGGTACACTGTCACCAATTCCGCCTCTCCATTTGGATTGGCCGTAAAGTAAAGGACTCTTGAGCCTCGCTCACCTTTGGTTAGATCGTACTCTTTGTCTCTCGTAATGGCTAAGACTTGAAAACGTTTTACCATGGTTCTCCCTGACTTTCCATCGAGGTACATCAAGTTGTAGACCATGCGTTCATCGTTCTTTTTGAATACACCTACGTAAAGAATATCCTTGCCAACAAAGACCTTATCGCTTATGCGAACGACTTGAAAATTGCCATCCTTTCTAAAAACGATGATATCATCAATATCGGAACACTCGCAAACAAACTCGTCTTTCTTTAGTCCGTAGCCAATAAATCCATCTTTACGGTTCACATAGAGCTTGGCATTATTCGCGGCCACGACTGTTGCTTTGATATCTTCAAAAGATCTTATCTCAGTTTTACGCTCTCTGCCCTTGCCATATTTTTCAAGTAAGTTCTCATAATACGAAATGGCATATTCAGTGAGATTTGCCAAATGATGTTCAACCTGTGCCAACTCGTCCTGAAGCCTATTCATCAACTCGTCAGCCTTGAACGTATCGAATTTCGAAATTCGCTTGATCTTAATTTCTGTCAAACGCACAATATCGTCTGTAGTGATCTCGCGGTAAAACTCTTTCTTAAAGGGATCTAACCCTTGATCGATCGTTTCCAGAACAGCCTCCCAAGTTTCACATTCTTCGATATCGCGATAGATGCGATTTTCAATGAAAATCTTTTCAAGCGAAGAGAAAAGTAGTTTTTCAAGCAGTTCACCTTTCTTGATCTCTAGCTCTCTTTTGAGAAGGTCAACGGTCTGTCCAGTACAGACTTGAAGAATTTCAGTAACCGTAACAAAGTGGGGCTTGTCTTTAATAATGACACAAGCATTCGGTGAAATACTTACTTCACAATCGGTAAAGGCATAGAGCGCATCGATCGTAATATTAGGTGATTGACCCGAAGCCAATTCAATCAAGATTTCTACATGTTCAGCCGTATTGTCTACTACTTTCTTAACCTTAATCTTGCCCTTATCATTGGCTTTAATGATCGAATCTATCAAACCAGTAGTCGTTGTGGCATAAGGAATATCTTTTACCACTAGGGTCTTTTTATCGTACTCCTCAATCTTGGCTCTAACTTTAACTTTCCCACCTCTTTTACCTTCATTGTAATCGCTGAAGTCGGCCATTCCGCCAGTTGGAAAGTCAGGATATATCTTTGGCTTCTTGCCCTTAAGAATTTTTATAGAAGCATCGATCAACTCACAGAAATTGTGAGGAAGAATTTTGGTAGATAAGCCTACAGCAATACCTTCTACACCTTGGGCTAAAAGCAATGGAAATTTTACCGGTAAGGTTACAGGCTCCTTCTTTCTACCATCATATGAAAGCTGCCAATCGGTAGTTTGCGGATTGAATACAACATCTAAAGCAAACTTGGAAAGTCTTGCCTCGATATAACGTGGTGCAGCTGCACTATCTCCTGTTCTGATGTCGCCCCAGTTTCCTTGGGTTTCGATTAGCAAATCCTTCTGCCCCAAATTGACCATGGCATCGCCTATGGCAGCATCTCCATGTGGATGATATTGCATGGTCTGACCAATCACATTAGCCACTTTATTGAATCTTCCATCATCCATTTCCTTCATGGAATGAAGGATCCTCCGCTGTACAGGCTTGAAACCATCTTCAATGGCGGGCACTGCCCTTTCAAGGATTACATAAGAGGCATAATCAAGAAACCAGTTTTCATACATTCCCGATACTGGAATCACTTCTTGCATTTCTCTATCTTCCTGACCGCTATCCAACAAATCGTCACTCATATTCTACTCGGAATTCTGTTTTAAGATGCTTTCTCCAGCACTTCAGCTAGGTCTTTTTCTATTTTCAAATTGTCAATGATAAACACTTGTCTATCGGGTGTATTTTTGCCCATGTAAAAAGTTAACAAGTCTTTAATACTGGTGTCTTTTTTCAAAATGATTGGTTCCAGTCTCATGTCGGGACCAATAAAATTTTTGAACTCATCAGGTGAGATCTCTCCTAAACCTTTGAATCGAGTGATCTCAGGTTTTGTCCCCAGCTTGGCGATTGCCTTTTGTCTTTCTTCATCACTGTAGCAATAGATGGTTTCTTTTTTGTTTCGCACCCTGAACAATGGGGTCTCGAGAATATAGACATGCCCTCTGCGAACAAGATCAGGAAAGAACTGCAGGAAGTAGGTCAACAGAAGTAATCTAATGTGCATTCCATCAACATCTGCATCTGTCGCTATGACGATCTTATCATAGCGCAAGCCTTCTAGTCCATCTTCGATATTGAGTGCATGCTGCAGCAAATTGAACTCTTCATTTTCGTAAACCACCTTTTTAGTATGGCCAAAACAGTTCAAAGGCTTACCCCTTAAACTAAAAACCGCTTGCGTTTGTACATTCCTAGATTTAGTAATAGAACCTGAGGCACTATCCCCCTCGGTAATGAAGAGCGTGGTCTCTTTCATGATCGTCTCATCCCCTTTTTTATCATCAAGGTGAATGCGACAGTCTCTTAATTTCTTATTATGAAGATTGGCCTTCTTCGCTCTATCATTAGCCAACTTCTTGATACCGGCAATTTCTTTTCTTTCTCGCTCGGACTGAAGAATACGCTTTAATAATTTATCAGCGGTATCAGCGTTCTTGTGAAGGAAATCGTCCAAAGACTTCTTAACAAAATCGTTCACAAAGGTCCGCATGGTTGGACCATCGGGCGCTACATTCTGAGAGCCTAATTTCGTCTTCGTTTGAGATTCAAACACAGGTTCTTGGACGCGGACAGCAATTGCGCCAATAATTGATGCGCGTACATCTGAGGCATCGAAATTTTTGCCATAAAACTCTCTGATTGTTTTTACGAGTGCCTCGCGCAAAGCGGCCTGATGCGTTCCTCCCTGAGTCGTATACTGACCATTTACAAAAGAGTAATAATCTTCGCCATATTGATTGGTATGAGATAAAGCCAATTCAATATCTTCTCCTTTCAAATGAATAATAGGATATCTCAATGTATCAATGTCTGTTTTTCTCGAAAGCAGGTCATGTAGTCCTTTCTCAGAGTGATACTTTTCTCCGTTGAAATTAATGGTAAGCCCAGCATTTAGAAAACAATAATTCCAGATGAGATCATCCAAGTATTGCGGAATGAAATGGTAATTCTTAAAAACTGTTTCATCGGGTCTGAATTCGATCAATGTGCCGTTACGCCCACTCGATGTGGTTTCTTTAGCATCATTGGTAATTTCTCCTTGTGAGAATTCAGCCAGTTTGGACTTACCGTCTCTGTAAGATTGAACTTTAAAATATGTTGATAATGCGTTTACGGCTTTTGTACCTACCCCATTCAAACCAACCGATTTCTGAAAGGCCCCAGAGTCGTACTTACCTCCAGTATTGATCTTTGAAACACAGTCAACAACTTTCCCTAATGGAATTCCTCGACCGTAATCTCTGACGACTACCTTGTGCTCTGATACTTTGACATCGATGGTCTTTCCATGGCCCATCATGTGTTCATCGATACTGTTATCGATGACTTCTTTTACCAATACATATATCCCATCATCTTGAGCTGACCCATCACCCAATTTACCGATGTACATTCCAGGTCTGAGTCTGATATGTTCTTTCCAATCGAGAGACCGAATACTATCTTCGGTGTAGTTCGCATCTTGCTTCGCCATTCAGTATTTCAACAATTCTAGTTCGAGAAAAGTACAGAGCAGTAGTGCTCAGTTCAATGCGGAATTTAGAATTATTAATCTAAAAAATCACCTCAGATAGCAGGCTTTTCTGAAACTTTTAAAAAGTAGGCTGTAAATGAGCAAATTAATTTTTCTAGCTTCTTGATTTCACCAAAATAAATGGCAAATAAACCAACCATATGAGGAGTAAAATAGGTCCTAGATAAACATAGAAGCCAAGCGTCATTGCTTCTTCGCTTTCGGCAAGATTCATGAGTCCAATAAAAAACAGGATCATAGATAGCGCCAAATTGATAACTCCAGCAAAACCTTTAAACCAGACCAACAGCTCTTTTTTCAATCCGGCATTTCTTAAGCCAGAACCGCCTTCGGTTGTTTTCACCCTCTTAAGAGAAATCAAAAACCATCCAATGATCACATTGACAAAGAGAAAAATAGCAATGGCAGAAAAGAAATAGGTTTCCTTTTCAATTATTGGCGTATTTATTCCATCCAGACTTAAGCCATAATCTACCTGACCTACCATGTAAGCATAGGACCATAGCAAAGCAGCCATAAATAATAGATAGGTTACACTCCTGAAAAAACCAACAAACTTCTCCATACTTTCTGATTTCGGGCGAAGATACGAATTGCACCCTTTTTCAATCTATTGTTCGAAAAAATAAGAACCCAATGTGATTTCGTTTGTTCCTTTTTTCTTCAGCATCTAACTTGTCAGTTCAAATTTTGATATGAATCTAGACCCAACTGTCATTGCTATCCCCGTTTACTTTCTTCTAATCGGCATAGAATTGATCGTACATGCCCTTAAAAAGAAGAAATCTTATCGATTGAATGATGCAGTAACAAACATCAATTGTGGTGTTACCTCTCAAGTAACTGGTGCCTTTCTGAAGGTGTTGACCATTGGGCTTTACTCCCTTATTTATGCACAGTTTCGAGTCTTGACAATTGAGAATGGTGTGCTGACCTGGATACTTGCCTTTTTCGCGTACGACTTTTGTTACTATTGGGCTCACCGAATGAGTCACCAAGTCAATCTATTTTGGGGTGGACATAGCGTGCATCACCAGAGTGAGGAATACAATCTATCTGTCGCTTTAAGGCAGAGTTCTACACAGACTATCTGGACATTCTTCTTCTACATCCCAATGGCTTTTGTCGGTATCGATCCATTGGTCTTGGTTTCAGTTTCGGGCTTTAATTTGCTGTATCAATTTTGGATACACACTGAATCGATCAATAAACTACCCAGATGGTTTGAATGGTTCTTCAATACGCCTTCTCACCATAGAGTTCATCATGCACGAAACCCAAAATACATTGACAAGAACCACGCAGGTACATTTATTATTTGGGATAAAATGTTCGGCACATTTAAAGAAGAGGAAGAAAAACCAACTTATGGTATCACCAAAAACTTAAATAGTTGGAACCCTGTATGGGCCAACCTTGCGCATTACACAGATATGGCAAAGGAGATCAAACAGATCAACAACTGGAAAGATAAATTTCGATACTTATTTGAAAAACCAGGCTGGCTTCCTGAACATCTAGGGGGTTACAGAGCGCCATTTGATATTGACCCCAATACTTACAAGAAATATAATGCCCATGGAAGTAGCTCACTGAATTTTTACGTGGTCTTTCAGTATATACTTTTGCTTGTCGGAACTGCTCTATTTTTATTCAATATGGACTTCTTTGACCAAAACATGGAGCAGAAGTTGATTATCGCTGGTTTGATCATTTATTCAACGGTTTGTTTCGGTGCCTTATTCGAACAGCGCAAATGGGCAAGAATTGGTGAAACGTTTAGAATAATTTTAGGCGCCCTATTAACAATTCAACTCACTACCGGTTTGAATCATCTGGAATTATTACCAATCGCACTAGCCGCTAGTTATATCGGCATATCTTTGATCTGGTTGTTAAAATTCACACAAGTAAGCGTTAATTTGAGCCAATGAGCAAATTAAAACAGGCACTCCCCTTCTTAACAATTCTAATCCTGTCAACAGGTTGCTTGAAAAAGGTGACTGTAGAGAATTTTGACCAAGACACTTGGGCCTCTGACCCAAAAGGCTGTCAATCAAAACGGATTGAATTAATTCCTCAGATCAATGAGAACAAGAAAAAGCTACTCGGGCTTTATCAGAAAGACATTTTGAAGATCTTGGGACAACCTGAAGAGCAGGAACTCTATAAGAGAAGTCAGACCTACTATATCTACTATTTAGATGCAGCAGAAAGTTGTGTTCAACCTGTCGAAAACCCGAGGAAACTCTTTATCCGTTTTACCTCGCTTGGTATTGCTAATGAATTGACCATTAGATAATAACCTGAATTTACATCTTAGAAATTGACTGCTATAAGGGCTTATAGTAGAATTATATTTTTAATAGGTATATTTTTCTGAAATATAATTTCCTCTTATCGAAAATTTACATAACTTAAATCTTCGATTCAGATCTAGCACAACGTTGGATTTACTGATTAGTGCAATCGTTATACTACCGATTGAGTCAGTAACGCTAAGTTGGCTTAGGTTAGTTTTAGTTTTATAGGTAGTTTAGATGAAGGTTGGCTTTTCCTCAAGCCGACCTTCCGCTTTTTAGAGTAATCTGATGATCAGTGATCTCTATCTGTCCCGCTTTATAAAGGCCTCCTAAGATCTTTTTAAAGTTCTTTTTACTCATATTGAAGCGGGTTTTGATTTCTTCAGGGCTACTTTTATCACCCATATCTAAAACACCTCCAGCATCTTCGATGGCCTGCAATACCAGATCAGAACTATCGATAACCGCCTGGTAACCCGTTTTATTTAAAGTCACATCGATCTTACCGTCAGGCCTTACTATTTTGATATATCCTTTTTTATGATCGCCAGATCTTAATTCTTCAAAAACCTCATTCTCATAGATCAGTCCTAGAAAGTCTTGATCAATAATAACCTTATATCCAAGTTCTGTTTTGTGCCAAATGATCACATCAACCTCCTCTCCTTCGTTAAATGGAGGCATTTCTTTCGATAGAAAAGCACCCAATTTTGTAGATCCGATCATCCGTTCGGTCATGTGGTCTATCAGCAGTTTTACAGCATAAGTTTGCCCAGTATCCATTGGCTTGCTCTGCTCTTTATTTGGAACCAAAACATCCTTTTCAAGTCCTATACTGACAAAAGCACCAAAATCAGTTGTATGGGTAACCTCAGCACCAACAATATCTCCTACCTCACCACTGGGCATTTTCGTCACAGCCACAGGACGATTCATATGATCCGTATAAACAAAAACTTCTATCTCATCACCAATTTCGGCTTCCTCTATCAAATATTTTGATGGAAGTAGTACCTCATCAGTACCGTCAGTGAGATATTGTCCGAAATCAACGGCTCTATTGATCTTTAGTTTCTGCTTCTTCCCGATTTCGATCATTATTGAAATTCTTTAAATTGGTTACAAAGAACACACAAAATAATGGCACACACATTATCTCTAAAATATTTTGTCCCGAGAATTTTATGGACACTCCTTCTCATAGGACAAACAGAACTTGTAGGACAAGGTAAAAATCAAATGCTTGCTAGTGAGAGCTTCTCTTCGAATGAGCGAGGCAATGATGGTGTCAGGATCGTATTCTATAATGTTGAAAACCTTTTCGACTATTTTGATGACAGCTTGAAAAATGATAATGAGTTTTTGCCATATACGGGAAGGTTTTGGACCAAAGAGAGATATCAAAACAAACAACTAAAGATCGCACAAGTAATCATGGCTTCGGGAGGCTGGGAAGCTCCTGGCCTAGTTGGTCTTTGCGAAATCGAGAATCGATATGTATTGGAAACACTCACAAAGTTTACACCTTTGAAAGCAGTCAACTACGAATTGATTCATAAAGATTCCCCTGACGAAAGAGGCATAGATGTAGCGCTCCTCTACAGACCAGATAAATTTGAACTCCTCGACTACCAATTTCATCCATTGCATTTCCCTTTTGACAAGCAATCCAAAACTCGGGAAATACTCTATGTGAAAGGTAAACTACCCAACAATGACACACTTCATCTTTTCATCAATCATTGGCCTTCCAAGTATGGAGGAGAATTCGAAAGCGAGCCAAAAAGAATGTTTGCTGCTCAAAAGCTAAAGTCTAAAATGGATTCCATCAGAATTAGTAATCCTAACGCTTACATTATAGCTATGGGAGACTTCAATGATCTACCTTCCGCTCAAAGCTTAGAATCATTGTCAATTCAAAACGAATATATCAACCTCATGCAGAACATGACATACCGGTACGGAACGCATAGTTTTGAAGGAAAATGGCTCTTGATCGATCAATTTATTGCCACTAAGAATTTGCTATTCAGTGAGTCGAGTACATTTATTCCGAAAAATACCATTAAGATCTTCAACAAGGACTTCTTATTAACCGAGGGAAGTCTAGGTAATCAAAGGCCTTTTCGCACTTATCAAGGGCCCTCGTACAAGGGAGGATTCAGTGATCATTTGCCTATTCTACTCGATCTCAAGTTAAGTGGATACTAAAAACCCTTAACCTGAGCCACACAAGATTTAATCAATTCAATATTGGAGTGTAATTCCCCTTCCAAAATGCAGGAGCTATGTATTTCTTCAGCTCCTATCGATAAAAATTCATTCAAATTACCTGGTCTTATTCCTCCTCCTGGCATCACCTTAATTTCATCACTAGCCTCTTCAATGAGTTCAGCCAGTTCTTCTATATGATCAGTAGCATTACCCTTCCCTCCTGATGTCAATACCCGTTGTATACCTATTTCTATCAAAGTGTCTAAGGCTTCAAATGGATTGACCACCTGATCAAAGGCCCTGTGAAATGTCACATCCATATAATCAGCAGCTCCCATCAACTCCATGACGATGCGTTCATTAATTTTTCTTTCCTCGGTCAAAGCACCAATGACTACACCATCGATCTGTTCTTCAGCACAAAAAAGAATATCTTCTTTCATCTGCTCCATTTCTAAAATGCTGTAATTAAAGTTTCCCGATCGAGGCCTGATAAGAACATAAATGGGGATATCGATCATATCCTTAGCCAATTTGATCATTCCGTAGCTTGGAGTTAGACCTCCCACAGAAAGCTCTGTACACAGTTCTACCCTATCTGCACCAGCATTTTGTGCATTTAAAGCACTTTCAATAGTCCCCGCACATACTTCGAGTTTTCGCATAGTTCTTTCAAACAAATTGAAGCTAATTATCTTTGTTCACAAAGTAGAACTATAAAACACAAAAATATGGAGCAAGTTGCAGTGATCGGATCGGGTACTATGGGAAATGGTATCGCACATGTATTCGCACAAAGTGGGTTTAAAGTCAATCTAGTAGACCTTTCACAAGATGCCATGGAAAAAGCTTTAAAAACTATCGAGAAGAATTTGGACAGAATGGTAGCCAAAGAAAAAATCGATGAGGCGACAAAGACAAGCACTCTAAATAACATTACAACTTATACAGAAATGAAAGCTGGTGTGGCTGAAGTTGATCTTGTTGTAGAGGCCGCTACTGAGAACGTAGACATCAAGCTAAAGATCTTTGCTGACCTTGAAGAATTCACAAAGCCTGAGTGCATTCTATCATCCAATACTTCTTCAATTCCCATCACAAAGATCGGTGCAGCAACCAAAAGAGCCGATAAAGTGATCGGTATGCATTTCATGAATCCGGTACCGGTCATGAAACTTGTAGAAGTTATTCGTGGCTATGCAACTTCTGACGAAGTGACCAACTTGATCATGGAAACCTCAAAGAAATTGGGTAAAGTACCCGTTGAAGTCAATGATTATCCGGGCTTCATTTCAAACAGAATACTAATGCCAATGATCAATGAAGCGATCATTTCATTGTTCGAAGGTGTAGCGGGCGTTGAAGAAATTGACACGGTCATGAAGTTAGGAATGGCGCACCCAATGGGCCCTCTACAACTCGCTGACTTTATTGGTTTGGATGTTTGCCTTTCTATAATGCATGTACTCTATGAAGGCTTTGGCAACCCTAAATATGCTCCATGTCCACTTTTGGTCAATATGGTGACGGCAGGATACCTTGGTGTTAAATCTGGAGAAGGGTTTTATGATTGGTCACATGGTACGAAAGAGCTCATCGTTTCTGAGCAATTCAAATAAACCTAGCAGCAATAATTATTTAAAGCCATCCCGATCGATCGGGATGGCTTTTTCATTAATAACTTAATGATATGTAAGTAACTCAAGTTACATCAGCCATAAATAATTCGCAGTAGTCTTGTATCATCATTGACTATTCAAGAATAGCATAGGCTTATGAGACTTTTTTTTGCCATTTTGTTCTTTCCCATTGTATCCAATGTATTTGGACAGAAAGCCCAACATTTGCATGAACAGTCTACTCAGGATGGACTTCATTTGACCTTCGTGATCTCTCATACTTTTATTCCAGAAACAACTGTAGAAGGAAAGTCGACCATTGCAGTACCCTCATTTGGATTTGATGTTGAATACTTCTTTCCTGGTCGTTTTGGTGTAGGACTCCACAATGACCTTGAACTTTTGATCTATGAAGTAAAAGAAGACGAAAGCACTTTCATTCAAAGAGAATTCCCTGTATTGCTAACAGCCGATCTTCTTTACAAATTAAGGCCTGACTTGATCATATTTGGAGGCCCTGGCATTGAATTAGAGCGAGAAAGAGACATCCCCGTTGTCAGATTGGGGCTGGAGTATATGGCACATATCGGAGAAACGCTCACCTTCTCACCGATCTTATCCTATGATTATCGTATCAATGCTTTCAATTCATTTTCGGTAGGAATAGGCATTGGGTTTGGTCTTTAAATCTATTGCAAAAAATTAAAGCCTACACTAAAGATCCATTGACGCTGTTCTGGGATGAATTCTGTTCCAATAATATTACTCAAACTCTCCCCTGTTTTATTCAAGCCGAATTCATATTTAAGGTCGATCATGATGCGATCAAAATCTCCTCCCAATCCAAAATGCCAAAGCATGTTCAACCGATTATATTCATCGGTTACTTCCTCAGTTTGATTTAAAAAAGAACGCTCCCCTGCAAGTAGAATACTGAAACTAGGACCAGTATTTACTCTCAAATTACAGAAGCGCATACCAATATCAATCGGAATTTCTAGGGTATTGAATTCAAAGCTCGCCTGTGGATCAAAGCCTGGCACACCCTGGTAGTCTTGAAATACCAGCTGTGTCTTTATCGTTGAATAAAGCAACTGAGGTTCAACATAGATATTATCAACATTTACTCTACCAAAAAAGCCAAATTGATAGCCTACCTCAGATTCAATATCTGAAGTACTCACCAATTCACTATCAATGGTCATTTTAGCACTGACTACGTTTATGCTTAACCCACCTTGAAACCAAGTATCATATTCTTGGGCATTAGTACAAAAGGCAAATGAAAAAAGAAGGATCGGCCCCCAGATGAGTCTTTTTATCATGGCATAAAATCAAGAAAACCTGTAGTTTCGCAAGCAATCGTTTAAAAATACATTGATGACCTTAGAAGAACAATTTAAAAAAGCATCTACAGATATCAACAAACTATCTGAAAGACCTAGTAATGAAGACCTTTTAAGTCTTTATGGCCTATTTAAGCAAGCCACAGAGGGTGATAATACAACCGAAAGGCCTGGTGGTTTTGATTTTAAAGCTGCCGCCAAATACAATGCTTGGGAAAAACTCAAGGGTACTCCTGCAGAGCAGGCAATGGAACAATACATCCAATTAGTAGACCGCTTAAGTGCTTAATGCATCTTTTTCGCATTACACACGTTTGCGCATTAAGTAATTCTTCGACATAACTTTTTGTGGAGGAATTCGCATATTGCAGCAAGAATTAGGTTAAACTCAAAATACAACAACATGGGATTATTTAGCTTCGGAAAGAAAAAAAAGAAGCCGGTCAGGTCATGCGACCTCGAAGGTTCATTACTTGAATTTGGAGAGGGTTACTTGTTGACCTCAGCACAGATCATCAAATCAAAACGCTTTTGGGATAATAAAATGGTGGAGCCAGAGACACTCGCCTATTCAAAAGCACATTTCGAAAAAAATGATGAGATGGGTACAAAAATGCGTACCATGATTTTCCAAAAATATGCTACGAAAGACAAACCTTGGTTGGTTGGCGATGGTCAAGTGAATCAATTTGAGGTGAATAAAGATGAAGCGAGAGAGCATGCAAAGCTTTGGTGGGAATCTGATTTCACTTTTGCACCTCCACAAACGGGGACAGCTGAACAAGCACTTGAATCTAATGAATACGAAAAATGGAAAGACTATGCGATCATGAAAGCTGGTGAAGAACAGCTAAAAAAGATTGGATAAGTAATCATAACAAGCAAAACCACGATTCTCATCGTGGTTTTTTAGTGTCTTATACTACAGTACAATAGATCTGCATCTCCCTCACAATCCATTACCCATCCTCTTTCTTGGATGATTGCCTTCAAACGCTCGTAGTTTATAAAATCAGCATAGCGTTCATTCAAAAAGGGTCTATTGATCAACAACTTGTCTCCCACTGAAACCGTTTTAAGCTCCGCTTCAGAGATCCAGAGGTATTTAAAGTTTGACTTTTTAAAATCATAAAAATACGGATAGCCATAACTCAACAAACCATCAGTAAAAACTTTGGCTTTTTTCTCTTCTTGATCTTCAACCAATACTATTTCTGAGAAAAGCATCTCCAAATCCTTAAAATTTCTGTCATTGGCTTTATTTATCTTATACAACGGCACTAAAAAAAGGAACAACAGAAGGAAAAATGGCCACTTTCTCGCTTGAACTTGTTTGAATAGAGAGAGCTCTGTCCACCAATGCAAACCAGCTAAGATCAATAAAGGGATAAGGAAAGTTATGTGCCTTGTATCAGTTGGCATTGGGCTATAATACTCCCAATTCGTGCTCATAAACCACCATGAGGCCAACAGAAGAAATGTAGCTACGGGCCATAATTTTGTTGGATCTTCGAGTCTCCAATCTTTTTTCTTCAATGAAATAATTGCAGGTAAAGCGAGTAAGAAGCTTATAAAAAAGCCTCCTTTCAAAAATCCTAGAAAAGGCAAATAGGTCAGTCTTTTTAGGGTTTCTTGCCAAGGCTTATCAAAAAACGTTTTTACAGTAGGTTCGTGATTGGTAGAAATATTATTGAATCGGTAAAAGGCATCTCCTTTGATCTCATAATAATGAAACAGATTCAACACCATAAAGAATGTTAAACAGGCGACCGTTATAAGCCAGTAAGAACCATTCCTTCCCCTTCGAATTCTGTCATTAAAAAATAGAAAGAGAAAAAGAGGAATAGCGAGTATGATGGTGGTTTTAATCAGAAACGCTACAAAAAGTGAAAGAGCCGTAAGCAAGGCCAAGAACCGATGATCTCCCTCTTTTCTATTGACTACATCATAGCAAAGCAAGGCTATGAATAAACAAAGCGCCATTGGCATCTCTGGAAAGAGATGAGTCGAAAAATGCAACACGTGATAATCGCAGACAAGAAATAAGCCTCCGATGAGCCCCACCCAGACTTGTGTTCTTTTACCATACCACATCAATAGGTTGAGCAAAACCAAGCCGCAGAAAAAAGGATAAAGTGTAATCGTAAAGGCATCTATACCCAACCAACGAATGATCCAAGCCACGGGATAGATCATGCCTACACGGCTCGTAAAGTGATTGTTGGTGATCTCAAAAAAATTGTAGTTAACTGAATTGGCGAAATTCAAATAGGTAAAATCATCCCAAAAGGCAAGGCCATCATTGGCTAAATACCAAAAAGCCACAAAAAGTAAATTATAGCCTAGCTGAAACCAACCATACTTTCCATAAAGCCTTCTCTCCAAAGCGTTCATTTTAACGAATATAGCTGATTAGCCGAATCAATTAGTATTTTAGCAGGGCTATGGCCCTTTTTTATCAAGCTGATTTTACTGAGAAAACCGACACACTCAATGCTGAAGAATCCAGGCACTTGGCTAAAGTATTGAGAATCAAAGCGGGTAACGAAATTCATGTCACTGATGGAAAAGGTAAGCTTTACCGCTGTACGGTTACTGATGCCAATCCAAAGAAAACAAGAGTAGAAATAATTGCCACAGAAAAGACTCATAGATCGGTTACTTACAGACACATTGCCATCGCGCCTACGAAAAATATGGACCGCTTGGAGTGGTTTGTAGAAAAGGCCGTAGAATTTGGCATTGATGAGCTAAGCTTCGTGCTATGTCAAAATTCTGAGAGGCGTGTTTTAAAGCTTGATCGCATTTATAAAAAAGCCATTAGTGCCATGAAGCAGTCCGGCAATCTCTATCTACCTCAGATCAACGAATTGAGGAAGTTTGACCGATTTGTAGAGCAGGCGAAGGCTGAATCCAAGTGCATTGCCTTTGTAGACTTTAGCAACCCCATTAAGCTTCAAGAGAAGCTCATTAACAAAGCGCACAACATCATTGTGATAGGACCCGAAGGAGATTTCACAAGCGATGAAGTTACACTTGCAGAAAACTTAGGTTTTAAGAAAGTCTCTCTTGGTAACTCAAGATTGAGAACAGAGACTGCAGGAGTTGCAGCCTCCCATATATTGAATTTATTTTGTAACTAGAATTACTTACTATTCAACTGATGAAAAAAACCGCCTTAAGTCTACTCTTCATATTGATCGCGCAAACCGGAATGGCACAAGCGCAGATTTCTTTTATGAATGCCTTGCCGGTTAACGAGGATGTTTATAGTGATATCGCTGGTTCCCCCTATCTTTTTGATACTTGGAGAACTGGAAAGATCATCTCTTATCTTGATACAGTTCAAGTGAACTTAGAAATTAACTTTAATGGTTTCACCAATTCCTTTGAGATCAGAAAAGGTGGAGAGTTCATCAACCTTGATGAAGAATATTACCAAGAGGTAGTTCTTGACAATCCAAATAACCCTGAATATCCGTTTCATTTTACAAAATATGCCCCTGATGACCTTAGCGGGAATTGGGCGCTAGTTTACTTTGAGGGAGAGCACTTTAGTGTTTATAGAACTTTTGATGCGGGTTTAACCGAAGATGAGATTCAAGATGTAGGTAAGACCATCAAAGTCAGAACTTTTCAAAACAAGCGTACATTTTACCTCTACAGAGATTCTGAATTGGAGGTTATTCGATTTAAGAAAAAGCAATTACGCAAAGCATTTGGGAAATCGGATTTCGATGCTGTGGTAAAAACAAATGATCTGGACATCGATGAGCATGCGGATCGTGTTAAACTTTTTCGAGCACTCAACACCCTACAAAACTAGATGGCTTTAAACTACATCTGGATAGGCTTTTTCATTATTGCCTTTGTTGTCGCACTCATTAAACTGATCTTTTTCGGAGACACAGAAGCTTTCCCTGCTATTATGGAAAGTACCTTTGCCATGGCCAAAACGGGTTTTGAAATCTCCCTAGGCTTGACGGGTGCACTAACTTTATGGATGGGGATTATGCGCGTAGGAGAAAAAGGAGGCGTTGTGAACATCATCGCCAAAGGCATTTCACCACTATTCACTAAAATCTATCCAGGAATACCGAAGAATCACCCCGTGTTCGGCCCTATGTTAATGAATTTCTCAATGAACTTTCTGGGTTTAGACAATGCAGCAACTCCACTGGGTTTAAAGACCATGGAGGGGCTTCAAGAATTGAATCCAGAAAAGGAAAAAGCCTCGAACGCCCAGATCATGTTCTTGGTATTAAATACCTCTGGACTGACATTGATACCCGTGTCAATTATGGCCTATAGAGCAACTGAAGGGGCTGCTAATCCCGCTGATATCTTCATCCCTATCTTATTGGCAACATATTTCTCGACATTAGCTGGCTTAATAACGGTAGCTATATTTCAGAAGATCAATTTATTCAACAAAGTAGTCTTGGCCTATCTCGGGAGTCTAACACTATTCATTCTTGCGGCATTATGGTACTTTCAAAGCATTCCGCAAGAACAAGTCAAAACGATCTCTAATGTAGCCTCTGCAATGATCCTACTGACAATTATAACTTCCTTCATACTATTGGCGGTGCGCAAAAAAGTAAACGTTTATGATGCTATGATCGAGGGAGGTAAAGATGGCTTCAATGTGGCGATCAAGATCATTCCCTATTTAGTAGCCATTTTGGTAGCGATTGGTGTTTTCAGGGCCTCAGGTGCTTTGGACTATATTAACGACCTCTTTCGATTGCTCTTTAGTGCATTGGGTATGAACACAGATTTTGTAGACGCTTTGCCAGTTGCTTGGATGAAACCTTTGAGTGGCTCTGGAGCTAGAGCGGCTATGTTAGAAACCTATACCAACTTTGGTGTAGACTCCTTTCCTGCAAGAGTAGCTTCCGTACTTCAAGGTTCAACAGAAACAACTTTTTATGTATTGGCAGTGTATTTTGGCTCAGTCAAAATCAAAAACACACGATATGCTGCCACCGCAGGTCTCATTGCTGACTTTGCCGGCATTATCGCAGCTATTATTATATCTTACATCTTTTTCTATTCCTAATTATCAACCAAATCACAAGCAAAGCAGTTTGTGTTTCATATTAACCGTTAACAAAACCATGAAAAGAACAATACTAACTTTGGCGCTTGCATTTTTCGCCATGCTATCACAAGCTCAAGAATTCCCTGCATTAGATGCAAGTCCAATGGATGCAGCCTACTTCCCTGATGGTCAGCCATTAGACGAAGTTTTTCAGAGAGATGTAAGAGAGTTAAAAATCAAACTTGTTTACAGTAGACCTCAATTGAAAGGAAGAAAAATGATGGGTCAGGAAGCAGTGCCTTATGGTAAAGTTTGGAGACTAGGTGCTAATGAAGCTCCTGAAGTTACATTCTATACTGACGTGAATTTCGGAGGTCAGGATGTTAAAGCTGGAACATATGCGATTTTTGCAGTACCGAATGAAAACGAATGGGAATTCATCTTGAGCTCAAAGCTTAATACTTGGGGTAATTATACTACCAAAGAAAACCAATTCGTAACAAGAGCAAAGACAAATGTCATTAGCAAATCTGATGAGCCAATTGAGGCTTTTTCGATCATGTTCAAAGAAGTAGATGATTATACTCATCTAATGGTTGGCTGGGAAAACACTGTTGTTGAATTGCCGATCAAATTCAAATAAGAGTAACCCTACAAAATATTTAAGCCCTTTATCTATTACAGATAAGGGGCTTTTTTTATTCCGCCCATCCTCGTTATTGGCAGGTTATCAAAACTAATTGTTAATCCTTACACTCTAGGTTATTTTCACCAAGCCAAATCGAAAATTATATGAGAAAAGTTATTCTATACTTATTTGCGCTGTTATTGGTATCCCCACTCTTTGGACAACACAAAGCCAATTTCAAAGCAGCTGAAAAGTTCAAATCAAGTAACATCAGAAAGATGTTAAAAAGCACCAGAGTATCACCCAGATGGTTTGAGGACTCTGATAAATTTTGGTATACCTATACCACCACAGAAGGCAAGAAGTTTTACGTGGTAGATCCCGCAAAGAAGTCTAAACAGCAATTGTTTGACAACAAAGACTTTGCTGCTCAACTGAGTGAGCTAACGGCAAAACCTTGGAATCACAATGACCTTGATCTTGATGGTCTAGAGTTAGAAGATGACAATAGAACCTTGACTTTCATGGTTGACGATTTTGATTATCACTTTGATATTCAAACCAAAAGACTAACCAAAGGTGATTCTACGGAAGAAGAGGATGAAAGACTCAATTGGGCTTCATATTCTCCGGATAGTACCTATATCGCCTATGCCAGAAATCACAACTTATACCTGATAAAAACTGACGATGCCGATTCTACTGAAATTCAGTTGACCAACGATGGAGAGGCTTACTTCAGTTACGCGGCAGGCCGTAGCGCTCAAACAGAGACTGATACTACAAAGAAATTTCGTCCTGTCGCCCGATGGTTCAAGGATGGTGCAAAGCTTTACTCTAACAGAAGCGACCAAAGAGAGGTAAGTGAGTTATGGGTAATTGATGAATTATCTAACCCTAGGCCTGAACTTGAGTCTTATAAATACGCCATGCCTGGAGACGAGAATGTACCTCAAGAGCATTTGGCCATCTTTGATGTAGAGTCAAGAGAGCGACTCGATATTGAGATCGATAAATACATTGATCAAACCGTAAGTACATATCTCCCAGGTGAAACTTCTGGTCAACTCTATATGACAAGAATGAACCGAACCAGCGATACGCTTGATGTTTGTGTCATCAACACAGCTACTGGAGAACTCAAAACCTTGTTCACTGATGTTAACCACCCCTATTTTAACTGGGAATGGCAGGGCCTTTGGGTCTTAAATGAAGGAGAAGAATTGCTATACTGGTCGGAAAAGAGTGGTTGGGGACAATTATACCTCTATGATGGTCAAACTGGCGCCATGAAGAATAAGATCACCAATGGTGGTTACTTTGTGACGGGTAGTGTCAACCGCATCGATACAGCTGCTAGAAAAGTCTTCTTTGAGGGATATGGAAGAGAAACCGGTCAAGACCCTTACCATGCCAAGATCTATAAAGCGAATTTTGACGGAACAGGATTTAAAATGGTTTCAGGCGAAGAAGGCAACCACAGAACAAGCTTTTCAGAATCTTCGAAGTATTTCGTTGACAATTATTCCGCATCAAATGTGGTGCCCCGCTCGGTATTGAAAGATGCCAATGGTACTGTTATTCTAGACTTAGAAACAGCAGACATTTCACTACTTGAACATGCCGGCTGGCAAATGCCAGAGAAGTTCACTGTAAAAGCCGATGATGGCATTACAGATCTACATGGCATCATGTTTAAGCCATTCGATTTTGATTCAACTAGACAGTATCCGATCATCTCTTATGTGTATCCGGGCCCGCAGGTAGAGTCATTTGGCGGAAGTAAAGAATTTACCATAACAGGTGGTTATAACACGGCACTCGCTCAACTTGGCTTCATTGTAGTGAGTATGGGGCACAGAGGTGGTTCTCCAAAACGATCTAAATATTACCATACCTATGGATATGAGAACCTCAGAGACTATGCCTTAGCCGATGACAAACGTGCATTAGAGCAGTTGGCCGAGCGTCACGATTTCATTGACCTTGATAACATTGGTATCTTCGGACACTCAGGCGGTGGATTTATGTCTTCTGCAGCACTCCTTTCCTACCCTAACTTCTACAAAGCCGCTGCATCGTCAGCCGGTAACCACGATAACAATGTGTACAACAAGTGGTGGAGTGAAACGCATAACGGTGTAAAAAGAAAGGAAAAGAAGACCAAGGATGATGACGGTAATGAAACTACAGAGATCACTTGGGATGCAAAGATCGAAACGAATCCTTCTTTAGCTGAGAATCTCAAGGGCCACCTGCTATTGACGCATGGTACTCGTGACAATAACGTGCACCCAGCAAATTCAATGCGATTGGCAAACGAGTTAATGAAAGCAGGTAAACGTTTTGATTACATGCCAATTCCAGGCTCTCGACATGGTTATGGTAGCAAAAGAGATTACTATGAGCAAATGATGTGGTATTTCTTCTCAGAGCACCTTTTAGGTGATTATCGTAACAATGTGGACATTGATCTGCCAGACGATAATTAATAAAATCAATTTGAGATTAATGATACAAGGTGTACTTTAGAGTACACCTTTTTTTTATAAACACATATGGATATTTTAACGACAAACGGCATGCCCGGAGGCCCGGAGATCTTAGTCATTCTATTTATTCTCGGAACACCTTTCTTAATGATGGTCTTGGCCTTGGTCGATATTCTAAGAAGTGATTTTGAACAGTCAAGCAACAAGCTCGTCTGGACAATAGTAGTGATCCTACTCCCTTTCATTGGTAGTTTGATCTATTTCTTGATCGGTAGAAGTCATAAGGTTTCTTATTAATACGAAAACCTCATTTCAAAGAAGGCAAATAAAAAAGGCTCCAAGTCATTGAGAGCCTTTTGATAAATTCTGTTATTCAATTCTCCTATTGCACATTGACCGTTATGGTCTTGCTCCATGCTTCACCGTAAGACTGGTGTAATCCATTGGCGAATTGTAAAGTGATCGTATGTTCTCCTGAAGAAAGATTCTTTTCAGTCAATGTAGCCTCCACTTGTCCTTTACCATAGTGAATCGCCTGGTCATTGGCCGGAACAGCGTCTCCTGTTTTTAACCATTGCCCATCGATAATGATATGATGATGGCCTTTATTTTTATTCACTTCGCCAGCAGGTTCTACTTCCATTCCTGAAACACCCATTTTTACGATCAATGGTAGGCTAACAGTTTGTCCATCTTCTAGATTTTCAAAGAAAACTCCATCGCCTGTCCCACAAGCATTTAGGATGAGTATTAGTGTTGCGACTGCGGATAGCTTTAATAATTGCTTCATATCGTTTTAAAAGTTTTTGTCAAGTTATAGGCCTAACAAGAAAAACCCATAATCAGTTTTTTAAATGGTCACCTTTCTTATAAATGAGGTACTAATGTAAGCTAAGTGACACAAGTGGAGCTAAAAATGAACTTTATTCGCTTAAATTTGATCTTAGATTCATGAAGAAGCCAGTTTTTAAAAAAAGAGACCTTATTGAATTAAGCCTAGTGGTGATCATTTTTGCTGTGATCTTTTTGACCAATTCACAAGCAGAAGTTTTTGGCCGTGTACAAGGTGTAGTGCTCAAGACTGGCATCTTCAATGCCAGCAGTCTTGAAGAAGATGAATACCTCAGGGCGGATTATGATTTTAAAGTAAGAGATGAAAATGGGCAATTACTCGATGGTGAATCACTTCGAGGCAAAACGATCTTTATGAATCTATGGGCTACCTGGTGCCCTCCCTGTGTGGCAGAAATGCCAAGCATCGATGCCCTTTATCAAGATTTTAAAGAACAAAACGACATTGTTTTCTTGATTATTTCTGAAGACAAAGACTTTAATAAAGCCAAAAAATGGATCGCTGATAAGGACATAGATCTTCCAATCTATCAATTGGCTACACCACTACCAGATGTCTATGAAACTGGATTATTGCCTTCTACTTTTGTGATCTCTCCAAAGGAAAAAGTCGTAGTGAGAACAGTGGGAATGGCTAATTATGACACCAAAAGGTTTAGAAGGTTACTGAATCGTTTAGACAAACAGGATGCTCGGTCTAATTAAAATCTCCACGCTTATATCGTGCAAAATAGTCTTTTGAGGCCGCTAGTGCTTTCGGAGCCAATATGATCGCTGAGATCATAGTTGGAATAGCCATCAAAGCAAAACTACTATCAATCAAATTCACTACAAAGCCTAGTGATGTAACCGCGCCTAAAATGATGGTTCCTATATAAATGTAGTTGTAGATACCCCCTCTTTTGATACCCAAGATGAATGACATACTCTTCACTCCATAATACGAATAAGAGAGCAAGGAACTCACGGCAAACACCAAAATACAAAGACCTAAAAGGTAACCTCCCACGCCAGGAATTGCTGTATTGAATGCTTCTAGGGTTAATGTAACCCCCAGCAAGCCAGTATCTTCAGCACCTAAATAAGCTTCATGAACACCCGTACCTAAGATCACCAATGCAGTAAGGGTACAGACGATCAAAGTATCTATGGCTGGACCGAGCATCGCTACTAATCCTTCACGAACAGGCTCGTCAGTTCTTGAGTCACCATGGACCAAAGGTGCCGTTCCTATTCCTGCTTCATTTGAAAAAGCAGCTCTTTTAGCACCGATAATGATCACAGCACCAAGTCCACCACCTAATACGGCACTACCGCTAAAGGCCTCATCGAGTATTGATGCAAAGATTGCAGGCACCTCTCCTACATTTTGAAGGAGTATATAAACCACTAAAATGAAATAAAGCACGACCATAGAAGGCACCATTTTCGAGGCCACTTTGGCAATTTTCTTAATTCCACCGAAGATCACAGTAGAGACGAGTATTGTAAGCAAAAGTCCGATGATGGCTGATGCGTAAGAAATATCGGTTCCAAGAAGACTGAATGAGTTTGAGGCATCATAGCCGAGACTCGGTGCCAACACCACATTTAATGCGGCTGTCAATTGGTTGGCCTGAAATATTGGTAAAGCTCCGATCAAAGCAAATACGCAAAAGAAAACTGCTAAAGGTCTCCATTTCTCACCAAGACCTTCAGTGATCACATACATTGGCCCTCCACGTACTTCTCCATCTTCTTCGCGCTTTCTGTACATTACTGCGAGCGTACAGGTATAAAATTTTGTGGCGATACCAAAGAATGCAGATACCCACATCCAAAATATCGCACCAGGTCCTCCCATTGTAATGGCTACTGCCACCCCTGAGATATTGCCCATACCCACCGTGGCAGCCAAAGCTGTCGAAAGCGCTTCGTAATGACTGATCTGTCCTTCTTTATCATGTTCATCATATTTCCCCATTAACACCCTAATGGCGTGTCTGAAATAAAGGAAGGGCATGAATCTACTGTAAACCATAAAGAACAGTCCACCTCCCATTACCAAAATGAGCAAGGGAAAACCCCAGATCCAACCAGCAAAATCACCAACAGCTTCGTATAAAAAATCCAAATCAGTCTTATTTAAGAAAGGCCAATAATACAGCAAACGCACTTATGCATCAAATGGTAGACTCCTTTTCTGATAATTGGTCTTGTAATCTTTCTTTGCTGAATTGATTTAGAGACATAGAATGTCAAAGATGTACCCAGTCATTGCTTTCTTTGTATCCTAATGCCGAAAAAGATCTTCATATTATTCCTACTTATACTTTCGTTAAGAACAAACGCACAAGTCGAGTTTGGAACTGCCAGATTCATAAAGCTTGAGTTAGAAAACGATGGGACATTTGCTACAGATCGCTATTACACCAATGGCATGTTCTTTTCTTATCATGCACCAAGAATTATTGGGCTCTTTCACAAGGACAAAGTAACCCAAGAGCATCTTACACTAGGACAAAAGATCTTTACGCCATCCAAATATGATCAAGATGTCATTGATTTCGACAGACCTTTCGTTTCGAGCTTAACCATCGCATACAACAGTGAGGTCATCAAACCAGAACGAAAATTGAGAGTTAGACATGGTATTGAGCTCGGTATTCAGGGCGAGGGATCAGGTGGCCAGGTAGTACAAAACTTTATTCATTCGATTCTGCCCGCTTCAGAAGAGATAGAAGATTGGCAGTATCAATTAGGAACGGATGTCATTATCAACTATCAATTCAACCTTGAAAAAGGTTTGATAAATGAAAAACACCTTATGATTTCAGCTACTGGAAGTCTAATGGCTGGTTCACCACAATTGGCCGCAGACTTAGGCGCATATTTTAGGGTTGGAAAACTATTTGATCGATTCAAATATGAAGACCTTGCCAAAGAAGGTTGGGCCTTATTCTTATATGCAAAACCGGTAATGACCTTAACGGCATACGATACGTTGCTGCAAGGTGGCCTTTTGACCAATGATGATCCTTATACACTAGAGCGTATCCAACATTTTTATTACACCATAAGGTCTGGTGTATATTTCACAATGGGTAGATGGGCTATTGACTACGGATTCACTTATCAATCACGTTTAGCTAGCGAGCTCATGCCCCATCGCTGGGCAAAGCTTGATATCGCTTATCAACTCAATTAGCCAAGAGTTGAACCAAAGACCAAAGTACCCTTGCGCCTACATTTGCATCCCATTCGTCCTTTCCTACCTCTACCAGGTCCGCACCAATGATCTCCTTCCCTGATGCTTTAAGTTTTTGAAACAGAAATAAGAGCTCATCAAAACTTATTCCTCCCGGAACCGGTGTACCTGTATTTGGACAATATTGTGGTTCCAAACCATCAATATCCACACTCAAATAGACTTTCTGAGGCAAGGATTTGATCACCTCTTCACAGATAACAGACCAGTACTCACCATTGAAGAGGCGCTCTCGCATGCGCTGATTATAGAAGCAAGTAATGCGTTCATCTTGTAAAATCATTTCCGCCTCTGCTTCGCATAGATCGCGCACACCCATTTGAACCAAATTGACGTTTCTGGTTTGATCGAGCATATTCCACATGACGCTGGCATGCGAATAAGTAAACCCTTCGTATGCTTGACGCAAGTCTGCATGGGCATCGATCTGCAGAACGCCTATTTTTTCATTCTTAAACTTGCTCGAAAGGGCTTTGATATGGCCCAAGGGAGTGCTATGATCTCCACCGAGTAGAATGGTTTTGTTTCCCTCTTCCAGATAGTAGGTTAATTCTTGCTCTACGTAGCGCATCAATTGAGCAGATTCCCTATTGATCTTTTCCAAAATAATTGTCATTGCCTCACTTTGCTCAGCAGGACTTCCATTTTCTAACCAATCTATATAGGCGATCGCTTCTTGCCTAAGGTCCGCACCAAGAGCTTCCCATACTTCTGGGATCTCAGCCATGGCTACTTTTATTTTCCAAGCATCGGGTTTATTGGGCTGGAAATAATCGATCTGACTTGAAGCATCCAGAATGGCTTCTGGTCCTTTTGCGGTACCTCCACCATAAGAGACGGTGACATCCCAGGGAACGGGTATTACAACAATATCCGCTTCTTCCAATCCATACGGAAGACCAAATAATGAACCTTTAATTCCTACTCCGTTGGGGTCAAATTTTGTCATCCGATCATTTCTTTTACAAAGGAAGGCAATGAAAATGCAGCATGATGAATTCCCTCATTATAGTACTTCAACCCATTATTTTTGCTGAAAACCGCAGCCTTATCCTTATCAAATTGACCCAAAGGGTGTAAATCTCCTTTTGAAGAATAAGAGAATGACCACATACCTGTTGGATATGTTGGAATATAAGCCAAATAGCAATGCACCTTATCTTCACCAAAAATGCCACGATAGGTCTCATAGATCTCTTTGAAAACCTTTTGGTTAAAACGAGGAGATTCACTTTGTGTCACCATGATGCCATCCTTGCTCAGAATTCTGTATACTTCCTTATAAAATTCTACGGTAAACAGACCCTCTGCAGGGCCAACGGGGTCTGTTGAATCGACAATAACGAGGTCAAAGCTTCCATCAGCAGCAGCATTCACATATTTAATACCGTCATCAATGATCAGATTTAGCTTTGGATGATCTAGAGCAGAGGCAATACTTGGCAAGTGCATTTTACTCGCTTCGATCACTTTATCATCGATCTCCACCATTACCACTTCTTCAAGCGAATTATGCTTGAGCAATTCTCTTGCAGTTCCTCCATCTCCCCCTCCGATAACCAAAGCACGCTTTGCATTTGGGTGGGTAAGCATAGGCACATGCGTGATCATTTCGTGGTAGACATATTCATCTTTCTCAGTTGTCATTACCATTCCATCAAGTGTCAGCATATTACCATATGCCTGTGTCTTGAACACAGAGACTTTCTGGAAGTCTGACTGCACGTCATATAGTTTGCCATCATGCTTCAAAGAAAGGGCGATCTGTTCATCTCTTTCTGTGAACCAAACGTCTCGCGTTCTGATCGGATCACCATCAATAGCGCTCTTTTCATCGCGCATGGTTTGTAAATCAAACTTTTTCCTTTTGAGCAAAGCCATTTCTCCTCGAGATAACTCCACAGCGGACCCATGTCCAGCTTTAAAAGCTTCTTTCAAGGCCTGATAAGAAACCCAAGGATTTACCGTATCTCCACAAGTGAAAAGATCTACTGAAGCATATCCATACTCAGGCCAAGTGTGTATGGCCAAATGACTTTCTTGAATGACAACAACTCCAGAAACCCCGTAAGGTGAAAAATGATGAAATGTTGAATTGATAATGGTTGCCCCAGCCTCTTCTGCTGCGCTCTCCATACTCTTCTCAATGCCTACCACGTCATTGAGCAATTCTGGAGTACAATCGTAATACTCCACAATAATATGTCTACCTAATGATGCCATGGGTCGAAAATAGCGTATTCAAGTCAAATAAAAACACGCTCTATTTTAATTTATTTCTACGCTATGGAACAAAGAAGTCACGCACACTTCCGCTATTTTTTGATATGGCATTCCACTCATTTACCTCAAAAATGATTTCCGCTGAGGTCCCTGGTGAAAAAGTTCTTAAATCAGAAGTCAAGTGATTGAAAAGAAGAGAGATGGCAGGATTATGACCTATCATAGCTATTCTATTAAAGTTTGGATCAAACCTAGGAATCATGGCTTTGAGCACATTGTCTGTTGCCTCGTAAACCTCTTCTGCATCCATCAGCCTTGGTTTGTACGCGAGCTGGTTCAAGATACCTTTAGCAGTTTGCATGGTTCGAATTGCTGGGCTAACATAGATCGCGTCCAATTGGTCTGGTAAATTATTAAGAAGCTGCCCCAAAAGCTCCGCCTGTTTCTTGCCATGATCCGACAATGGACGGTCAAAATCACGGTTGGTGGGCGAATCAGGCGATGCCTGACAATGTCGGATGAGTAGAATATTTTTAACCATTTTATTCTCTTTAGAATTGGTAAGCCAATAACGAATATCCATGTCAAAGGACACGCACTGAAATAAGGCTTGCGTGAAGATATTTGTTTTTTTGAAAGTTTTATACCCATATTTGGGGCACCTTAATTCCTGATCTAATCAAGCATATGTCAAAAAATCTAGTCATTGTAGAGTCTCCAGCAAAAGCAAAAACCATTGAAGGTTATCTCGGAAAAGATTTCAAAGTGGTTTCAAGCTATGGCCATGTCAGAGACCTTCCTAAAGGAGATAAAGCCATTGACTTTGACAATAATTTTGAACCTACTTATGAGATCACAGCCGATAAGCGAGATGTGATCAAACAACTCAGGAAGTTATCAAAGGAAGCACAGCTGATCTATCTAGCAAGTGATGATGACCGTGAAGGAGAAGCGATCAGCTGGCATTTAAAGGAGGCTTTAAAACTTGATCCTGCGCAAACCAAACGAATCGTTTTTCGAGAGATCACCAAATCTGCAATTCAAAAAGCACTGGCCAACCCAAGAGAGATCGATATTGATCTTGTAAATGCCCAGCAAGCGAGAAGAATATTAGACAGAATTGTGGGCTATGAGCTTTCTCCTGTGTTATGGAGAAAGGTTGCTCCTAAGCTTTCTGCTGGCCGAGTGCAATCTGTGGCGGTGAGACTTGTCGTAGAACGTGAAAGGGAAATTGATCACTTTAGCTCTCAAAGCACATTTAAGGTAACTGCTTTCTTCGACATTGATGGTAGGACCCTTAAAGCAGAATTACCAAAAAAATTAAAGAACGAAGAAGAGGCTGAAGCATTTCTCAACTCTTGCATTGGAGCTAATTTTTCGATAAAAAATCTCGAGACCAAACCAGGAAAGCGCTCTCCGGCACCTCCTTTTACTACCTCTACGCTGCAGCAAGAAGCAAGTAGAAAATTAGGCTATTCTGTGTCTCGTACCATGAGCTTAGCACAGAAGCTTTACGAAGCCGGTAAGATCTCATACATGAGAACTGACTCAGTCAACCTTTCTAACGAAGCCATTAACGGAGCTACTGACGAGATTACTTCTTCATATGGCAAGGAATACGTACAGACGAGGAAATTCAAGACCAAATCTCAAAGTGCTCAAGAGGCTCACGAAGCCATTCGTCCAACCAATTTTGCGGTACACTCTACTGGAAATAACTATGATGAATCTAGGCTATACGAATTAATTTGGAAAAGAGCGGCTGCCTCTCAAATGGCCGATGCACAATTAGAGAAAACAACTGCTACCATTGCCATTTCAACAGCTAATGACACCCTCGTTGCACATGGTGAGGTGATCAAGTTCGATGGTTTCTTAAAGGTCTATATGGAATCATCAGATGATGACAACGAAGAAGAAGCAAAAGACATGCTTCCTCCTTTAAGCATAGGACAAAACTTAAATTTGGACCGCATCTATTCAAGAGAATCATTCTCAAGACCTCCTGCAAGGTATACAGAAGCGAGTTTGGTAAAGAAATTAGAAGAAATGGGCATTGGTCGTCCATCTACTTATGCACCAACCATTTCTACAATTCAAAAAAGAGAATATGTAGTCAAAGAAAATAGAGAAGGTGTTGAGCGTCCATACAGAGAATTGATACTCAAGAATGATGAATTGAGAACGAATACCAATTCAGAAACTACGGGTACGGAAAAAGCTAAACTCTTCCCTACTAATATGGCAATGGTTGTCAATGATTACTTAAAAGAACACTTTGAAGATGTGCTTGAGTATTCATTTACTGCAAATGTCGAAGAACGCTTTGATGGCATTGCTCATCACAAAGAGAATTGGCAAGAGATGATCAAGTCTTTCTACGATCCTTTCCACTTGTTAGTAGAAAAAGCGCTCGAAGAAGATAGACCAGATACAGAACGTGTGTTAGGGAATGACCCTGAAAGCGGAAAACAGGTTTCTGTAAGGCTGGGTAAATATGGCCCATTTGCACAAATGGGTGAAAGTAGCGAGGATGAAGAGGTAGAAAAGCCAAGATATGCGAGCCTGAAGCATGGTCAATTCTTAGAAAGCATCAGTCTTGACGAAGCTTTAGAGTTGTTCAAATTACCTCGCGAAGTAGGCGAATATAAAGATGCTCCGGTGGTTGTTTCTGAAGGGCGTTATGGACCGTATATTAAGTATGACGAGAAATTCGTTTCGCTTCCTAAATTTTCAGATCCAATTAGCATTAGTTTGGACGAATGTATTGAGCTCATCAAGCAAAAAGAGGCAGCAGACGCCCCTATTTATACCTATAATGAAAAGCCTGTCACCAAAGGTAAAGGTAGATTTGGGCCCTTCATTAAATGGGATAACATGTTCATCAATGTCAACAAAAAGTATGATTGGGATAACCTTTCAAACAATGACATAGAAGAGCTGATCGAGGATAAGATCCAAAAAGAAAAAGACAAACTCATTCATCATTGGGAAGATGCGGGCATTCGCGTAGAGAAGGCACGCTGGGGCAGACACAATGTGATCAAAGGAAAAACGAAGGTAGAATTACCTAAAACCGTTGATGTAACAGATATGAC
>CBFHYE010000194.1:0-5445 GCA_965659985.1 Roseivirga sp.
GAGGTCTTCCCCTCTTAAAGCTTGTCCGATAAATGCAGGAAGAACTCTACCATCATTAAGTCTCATCCTTGGGCCATAGGTGTTAAATATCCTCACAATCCTTGTTTCTAGATTGTGATAGGTCTGATAGGCCATTGTCACCGCTTCTTGAAAGCGTTTAGCCTCATCGTAAACTCCCCTTGGGCCAACTGGATTTACATTTCCGTAATATTCTTCAGTTTGAGGGTGAACCATAGGGTCTCCATATACCTCGGAAGTTGACGCGATCAACATCCGAGCACCTTTGGCCCGTGCTAAGCCCAATAAGTTATGCGTACCTAATGACCCTACCTTTAAAGTTTGGATTGGAATCTTAAGGTAGTCAATAGGGCTCGCGGGTGAAGCAAAATGTAGGATATAGTCTAATTTGCCCGGAACATGAACAAACTTTGAAACATCATGATGGTAGAAATCAAAGGTTTCTAATGGCATCAGGTGCTCAATATTATCTAATGAACCAGTGATAAGGTTGTCCATCCCAATGACTTCATACCCTTCACTAATGAACTTATCACATAGGTGGGAACCTAAAAATCCCGCTGCTCCTGTTATTAATACACGTTTTTTCATATCAGTGGAGGCCTATGCCATAATAAGTATAGCCAGCTTCACGAAGCTCTTCTCGATCATATATGTTTCTACCATCGAACACAACTTTGTTATTCAAAAGCTTTCCAACAACGTCAAAATTCGGGATTCTGAATTCTGGCCATTCGGTAACGAGAAGTAAAGCATCAGTATCTATCAATGCATCGTACTCATCTTTCGCATAATAGATCGAATCTCCTAAGTCTCTTTTTGCCTCTTCCATGGCAACAGGATCGAATGCCCTGACTTTTGCTCCTGCTTCAATTAATTGATTAATGATCACGATGGAAGGCGCTTCTCTCATGTCGTCTGTTTTTGGTTTGAAAGACAGTCCCCACATGGCAAATGTCATTCCACTCAAATCTTCGCCAAAATGCTTTTTGATCTTTGTTACCAGGACTGATTTTTGAGCCTCATTGACATCTTCGACTGCTTTGAGGACTTGCATCTGATAGCCATTTTCATCTGCGGTTTTGATCAAGGCTTTTACGTCTTTTGGAAAGCACGAGCCACCATAACCTACACCTGGATAAATGAATTTTGTTCCAATACGGTTATCGGAGCCAATGCCTTTTCTGACCATATTCACATCTGCTCCCATGATCTCACAGAGATTGGCAATATCGTTCATGAAACTGATCTTGGTAGCTAGCATGGAGTTCGCAGCATACTTGGTCATTTCAGCTGAAGGAACGTCCATGAAAATGGTAGGATGTCCATTTAGTAAGAAAGGCTTATAAAGCTTTTCCATGATTTTTTTAGCGTTGTCCGATTCTACTCCAACTACGATCCTATCTGGTTTTAGAAAGTCCTGTATTGCGGCTCCCTCTTTTAGAAATTCAGGGTTAGAGGCTACATCAAAGGACAGATCTGAATTTCTGTTCTTTAGTGCTTCTGAAACTGCTGCCTTTACCTTTTGCGCTGTGCCTACAGGTACCGTGCTTTTTGTGACTACGACTGTGTAGTCATCCATATGCTCTCCAATTTCCCTAGCTACTGCTAAGACATATTTGAGGTCCGCACTTCCATCTTCTCCCGGAGGTGTTCCTACGGCAATAAATGCAGCCTCAGAGCCTTTGATGCTTTCAGCCAAGTTTGTTGAGAAGTGTAATCTTCCAGCCTCATAGTTCCTTTTAACCATGGGCTCAAGACCCGGTTCATAAATGGGCATCACGCCATTTTTTAAACCCTCTATCTTTTTTTCGTCAATGTCGATACAAGTGACGTCAATACCTACTTCTGCAAAGCAAGTGCCTGTCACCAATCCTACATATCCTGTTCCTACTATTGTAATTTTCATTGTTCTACTTTTTTCAAAGGTCTTAACTAGAGGTCAAAAATATTCTAAGCTTCGTTATGCGATATTAATCGTTCGTTAAGTGAGCGATGATTATCGATTAGCTAACTTTTGTTCCCAATTCCAAGCGTCTCTCATTGATTCTTCTAAATTGAATTGGGCTTGCCAGTTCAAGCGACTTTTTGCGTAGTCTCCGTTGGCATATATTTTCTCAATGTCACCTGGCCTTCTAGGTCCAATTTTATAATTCAATTTAACACCTGAGGCACTTTCAAAACTCTTTACAGCTTCTAAAACCGTACTCCCTTTTCCGGTTCCAACATTTATAGCTTCAAAAAAACCTGATTCTTTTTGTTCCTCAAGGAGGTCTAGGGCTTTTACATGTGCATTTGCCAAATCCATAACATGGATATAATCTCTTATGCAAGTACCATCAGGGGTATCATAATCGTCTCCAAATACAGTCAATTCTTTACGTTTACCAATGGCGGTTTGTGTGATAAAAGGGACAAGATTGTTAGGAATACCAATAGGCAATTCTCCTATTTCTGCGGTTTTATGTGCCCCAATAGGATTGAAGTAACGTAATGCTATACTTTTTAATGATGCACCACTTTTGACCACATCTTCTAATATTTCTTCATCGATCTGTTTGGTATTGCCGTATGGTGAATTGGCAGGTTGCTTAGGCGCATCTTCTGTTACGGGGATAACATCCGGTTGACCATAAACAGTGCACGAAGAAGAAAAAACGATATTACTTACTTGGCTCTTGAGCATCGATTTGACTAAGTTCAGAAGTGCACTGACGTTGTTCTCGTAATACATCAATGGTTGTTCAACCGATTCTCCAACAGCTTTTTTTGCGGCAAAATGAATTACTCCATCTATCTTATGTTCGCTGAATATTTTGTCAAATATGCCGGGAGTTAGACAATCTTCTTCATAGAGAGTGAAGTCTTTTCCCGTAATGTTTTTTAGGCCATCCAATACTTTTGGATCTGAGTTTGAGAAATTATCTAAGATGATTGGGTTAACGCCAATCTCATGTAAACAAACTACCACGTGGGAACCGATATAACCAGCTCCTCCTGTCACCAAAATATTTTTCATTTCTTCAAAATTAGGTCCGTTTAACGTAAAAAACTGCGAGGTCTGTTATTTTTGTTGAACAATATAAAGTTATGGCAAATAAGATCGAAGAACTAAAAAAAGAGATCAATAATTGGGTTTGTGAAAAAGAAGCAGACCTGGAGGCCTATCGATTGAAATTTATCGGTAGAAAGAATGTATTGATAGATCTTTTTTCGGAGATCAAGAATGTGCCAAACGAGGAGAAGAAAGCATTTGGGCAATCAGTGAATGAAATAAAGCAACTGGCTCAAATTAAGTTTCAAGAGTTGATAGACTCACTTAATGATCAAGAAGAAACGGTTGATGCCCCAATAGATCTAACATTACCTCCACTTGAAAACAGTTTTGGAACCATACATCCATTAACGGCAACTAGGCAGAGGTTTATCGAAATTTTCGAAAGGATTGGCTTTAATGTGTCAGAGGGTCCTGAAATCGAAGATGATTGGCATAACTTTACCGCGCTTAACTTTCCAGAGAACCATCCTGCCAGAGAAATGCAGGACACTTTTTTTATTGAAAAGAACCCTGATATTGCGCTAAGGACGCATACCTCTAGTGTCCAAATTAGGGTAATGGAGAATGAGAAGCCTCCGATCAGGACGCTCTCTCCAGGCAGAGTTTTTAGGAATGAGGCAATTTCAGCACGAGCACATTGCGTGTTTCACCAGATGGAAGGCTTGTATGTAGATGAAAACGTTTCATTTGCTGATTTAAAGCAAACGCTCTATCACTTTGTCCAGGAGATGTTCGCTCCAAATACTGAAATTAGATTCAGGCCTTCATATTTTCCTTTTACAGAGCCCAGCGCTGAGATCGATATTTCATGCCAAATTTGCCATGGAGACGGGTGCAATGTTTGTAAGTATACGGGTTGGGTGGAAATCGGAGGATCTGGTATGGTAGATCCAAACGTGCTTGAAAATTGTGGTATTGATTCAGAAAAGTATACTGGCTTTGCTTTTGGGATGGGGATAGAACGTATTGCCATGTTGAAATATGGTATTAAAGACTTGAGGCTGTTCACAGAAAACGACATAAGGTTCCTCAAACAATTCAAAACGATCTGATGAGTTTAGAAAGCATAAGGCGAATTGGAGTAGTAGGTGCGGGTACTATGGGCCAAGGAATTGCTCAAGTGGCGGCATTAAATGGTTACCAGGTTATTCTTTTTGATATACACAATGCTACGCTTAGGAAAGCGAAAGAGATTATCTCAAAAAACTTGGATAAGGGCATTGAAAGAGGAAAAGTCACTGAAGAGCAGAAGGTATCTACTTTAAAATCGATTGATTTTACAGATGAAATGAGTCATTTGGTTTGTGATGTAGCTATTGAAGCCATTGTTGAAAAATTAGAAGCCAAACAAGAACTCTTTAAGCACTTGGAGGAGATCAATTCGCCTGAAACTATTCTTGCTTCAAATACTTCTTCTATACCAATTACTAGAATTGCAAAGGGGCTTAAAAGGCCTGAGAATTTTGTTGGAATGCATTTTTTCAATCCAGCACATATTATGAAATTGGTGGAAGTGATTGCTGGTGCATCATCTTCTGAAAATACTGTCCAACTTATTTATCAATTAGCGGAAAAGCTGGGTAAAAAGGCAGTGATAGCCCAGGACGCACCTGGCTTTATCGTGAATCGTGTAGCGAGACACTTTTATGTTGAAGGACTTAAGGTATTAGAAGAGGGTGTCTCTGATGTTGAAGGAATAGATCGTCTAGTCGAAGCCTCTGGATTTAGAATGGGCCCTTTTCGTTTAATGGATCTCATAGGTGTCGATACCAACTTTTCTGTCACAGAGACCATGTTCAAATCATTTCATCAAGATTCAAAATTTAGGCCATCACGCATCCAACAGCAGAAGGTCGATGCGGGACATATTGGTAGAAAATCAGGAAAAGGCTTTTATAACTATTAAAGCAGCTGATCGATCAGTTTATTGATCGTTATGCCTTCGGCTTCAGCTTTAAAGTTTCTCACAATCCTATGTCTTAAGATTGGCTTAGCTACGGCTTTCACATCTTCGATATCTGGAGAATACTTCCCATTAGTCAAGGCATGGCATTTAGAATCAATGATTAAACTTTGAGATGCTCTTGGTCCTGCTCCCCATTCAATATAATCCTTGGTAATGCCGGGTGCTTTCTCGCTTTCAAATCTTGTTTTGTGCACGAGTTCAACAGCGTATTCTACTACGTTATCAGCAACAGGTACTCTTCTGACTAAGTGCTGATATTCTAATACTTCTTTAGCGCCTAAAACATGTTTGATCTCTGGCTGATCGTCAGTTGTTGTGTTTTTTACAATGTCGACTTCCGCCTGAAAGCTTGGATAGGTTAAGGCAATATTGAATAAGAACCTATCTAATTGTGCTTCTGGTA
>CBFHYE010000195.1:0-5976 GCA_965659985.1 Roseivirga sp.
CCGAAAAGATAAACTCTTTCCGATAGTGTTAGCAGGCGATCATTCCACGGCAGCAGGCACGATCTGCGGAATCAAGCAGGCTGATCCTGATAAACGATTGGGTGTGATCTGGATCGATGCGCATGGTGACCTTCATTCTCCCTATACTTCACCCTCTGGCAATATGCATGGGATGCCTTTGGCCATGGTAACGGCCACTGATAACGAAACGCAAGAAGTCAACGACATTGAGGAGGAGACTGAGGCGCTTTGGGAACGCATCAAAAGGATAGGGGGTAACGGCCCCAAGATCGATATTGAGGATATCGTTTATATCGGGGTTAGGGATACTGAGGCTCCTGAAGATTATTTGATCGAAAAGCATGGAATCAAGAATTTCAAAACAGAAGAGGTGCATGAAAAAGGAGTAGCTAGAGTTGCTCAGGAAGCTTTGGAGATCTTGAAAGATTGCGATCAGATCTACATTTCTTTTGATGTCGATAGCTTGGATACTTCAGTCTCTACTGGAACAGGTACACCAGTGCCAAATGGCTTGTTAAAAGAAGAAGCGATGGACTTGAACATTGAATTGATCAAAGACAAACGTGTTTGCTGTTGGGAGATCGTTGAGGTGAACCCAACATTGGATACAGAAAATAGAATGGCCGATGTGGCCTTTGAAATACTAGAAAATACAACGGAATCGCTCATTGCGAATTTCTAAATGGAAGAACAGATCAAAGTAGCAATTGCTGCGGGTCTCAAGGCCTTATACGACCATGAGATGTCGGCAGATGAAATACAATTACAACCTACTCGAAAGGAGTTTGAAGGAACTTACACCTTTGTATCCTTTCCTTATGCGAGGTTTTCTAAGAAAAGTCCAGAAGAGACCGGTAATGAAATTGGTGAATATGTGAACGCCAATTGTGATGTGGTCAGTGGATTCAATACGGTGAAAGGATTTTTAAACCTGGTGTTGTCAGAAGCTTCTCAAGTTTCTCAATTCGCCAATCTGTTCAATGGTGAAGATGTAAGTGCTTCTGCCTTATTCAATATCCAACCCACGGGTGATACGGTGGTAGTAGAATATTCATCACCCAATACCAACAAGCCCCTGCACTTAGGTCACTTAAGGAATAATTTCTTGGGTAATTCGGTCTCGAGAATACTTAAAGAAGCAGGTAACGAAGTGCATAAGGTGCAGATCATTAACGATCGCGGTATCCATATCTGTAAATCGATGTTGGCCTGGCAAAAATTTGGAGACGGAGAGACTCCTGAGTCTTCAGGATTGAAGGGCGATCATTTAGTAGGTAAATACTATGTGGCTTTTGACAAAGCCTACAAAGAAGAGGTTCAAGCACTCATTGAAAAAAAGAATTTGGCCAAAGAAGATGCAGAGAAGCATGCGCCAATTCTTATTGAGGCTCAAGAGATGCTCATGAAATGGGAAGCCAAAGATCCGGAGGTATATGCCCTTTGGGAGAAAATGAATGGCTGGGTCTACGAAGGCTTCAATGCGACCTACGAACGCATGGGGGTTGACTTTGATAAGCTGTATTACGAGAGTGATACTTACCTCATTGGTCGCGACCGTGTACTTGAAGGCCTGGAGAAAGGCTTCTTTTTCAAAAAGGAGGATGGTTCTATCTGGGTAGATCTTACAGATGAGGGCCTTGATGAAAAGCTTCTATTAAGAAAAGATGGCACATCCGTTTACATGACGCAAGATATCGGGACTGCGCTTATGCGGTTTGACGATTATCCTGGCTTAAGTAAGCTCATTTACACGGTAGGAAATGAACAAGAATACCACTTTAAGGTGCTCTTCCTTATCCTGAAGAAGCTCGGTTATTCATGGGCTGAGGCTTGTTATCACCTTTCATATGGCATGGTAGACCTGCCGACCGGAAAAATGAAGTCAAGAGAGGGTACCGTTGTAGATGCAGATGATCTGATCCAGCAAATGGCCGATACGGCTGAGGCGCGTACTACCGAACTGGGTAAGATCGATGGCTTTTCAGCAGAAGAGGCAACCGAACTTTATGACATGCTAGCTCTTGGTGCGGTGAAATATTACTTGTTGAAGGTAGATCCACGAAAGCGTATGCTCTTCAATCCTGAAGAATCTATTGAATTCCAGGGCAATACCGGGCCATTTATACAGTACACTCACGCCAGAATCAATGCGATCTTGAGAAAGGCCAAACAATTAGGTATTTCTCAGGCGGGTATAAAGTTTGATGAATTAGAGGGTGCCCATGATGTGGAGAAGGAATTGATACAAATGTTGTCTCAATATCCAGAAAAAATTCAATTGGCAGCAGAGCAGTACGCACCTTCTGTGGTCGCACAGTATGTATACGATTTGGCCAAGGCCTATAATCGTTTTTACACTGAGGTCTCCATTTTTAATGAGAGTTCAGATCTCTTGCAACAGTTTAGAGTAGCACTTTCTGCACTTTCCGCGGAAACAATAAAAAGAAGCTTGGGTTTATTAGGCATTGATGCACCAAACCGCATGTAAACCATGTTAAATCTCTTTATTTCAATTCTGATCGCAATGAGTACGACAAGCTTCCACGATTTTCAAATGAATGCCATTGATGGCAGTAAGATCAATTTTGATCAATACAAAGGCAAATTTGTCTTAGTAGTCAATGTGGCTTCAAAATGTGGGTATACACCGCAATATGAAGACCTTCAAAATCTTCATGAGCAGTACGGAGACAAGATCACCATTTTAGGATTTCCAGCAAATGACTTTGGCGGACAGGAACCTGGCACAAACTTGGCGATTGCAGAATTCTGTAAAGCCAATTATGGTGTAGGCTTTCAAATGTTTGAGAAGATCGCTGTAAAAGGAAGTCAGAGGAGTGAGCTATACGCTTGGTTAGAAGATGAATCTGGCAAAGCCCCTACTTGGAACTTCTGTAAATATTTGATCTCTCCTGATGGGGAAGTAGTGGATTTCTTCCCTTCTTCTGTCAATCCTTTAGACGAGGTAATTACAGGTAAATTATAACGCTTGAAAGCCTGGATCAGCGCCTTTAGATTAAGAACTCTGCCTCTGGCATTGGCTTCGATTGGTATGGGAGCCTTTTTGGCAGCTGCGGATGGAGTTTTTCGTTGGTCAGTCTTTGGGCTTTGTGCCTTGACCACCATTTTATTGCAGATACTTTCTAATCTAGCGAATGACTATGGCGACAGTGTTCATGGTGCGGATAGCGATGAAAGAACCGGGCCACAGAGGGCAGTGCAATCTGGGGCTATCAGCCAGCAGGTGATGAAAAAGGCGCTCTATTTATTTGGGCTTTTATCATTTATTTCAGGCATTGGATTACTGCTTGTTTCCTTTGAAACCTTAGGGGAGGCTTTCTGGGTATTTATCGGTTTTGGTATTTTGGCCATCGCAGCGGCCATTACTTATACGGCAGGCTGGAGACCCTATGGATATGCGGGGCTTGGTGATCTTAGTGTGCTTATCTTTTTCGGTGGAATGGCCGTTTTAGGATCTTATTATCTATTCGATCAGCAATTGCATATTGATCTCGTGCTTCCGGCATTGAGCACAGGCTTGCTGTCGGTTGGAGTTTTGAATGTGAATAACATCCGTGATATTGATTCTGATAAAAAGGCTGGGAAGTTTTCAATACCTGTTCGCATAGGCCGATCAAACGCGATTATTTATCATTATTTTTTGTTGTTTTCAGCACTCGCTTGCGCTTTGGTCTTTGTGCTTTTGAACTATCGAGAACCACAGCAATACCTCTTTTTGCTGTCGCTTCCCCTTTTTATCAAAAATGCCTTTGCTGTAAGAAATAATACCAGTTCAGCCACATTAGACCCTTATTTAAAGCAATTAGCCTTATCTACTTTGCTCTTTGTTTTACTCTTTGGCGTAGGGCAACTCATTTAATTTAATTTTGTTTTCTTATCCTTTGCTTTTATACGTTTGATGACTATTTTTAGTTATAGTCAAATCCATATGAAAGGCAGAAAAACCAATCAGGTCGATGTTCAATGTCAGTTTTGTGAGTCAAGAAATAAATCACACTTTTCTGATCTAGCCGATGAAGAACTTTTAGCACTAAACGAGCATAAAAGTTGTGTTACTTACAAAAAAGGGCAAACGCTTTTTTATGAAGAAACGCGGCCAATGGGCGTTTTCTGTATCAACCATGGAAAAGTCAAAGTATATAAGATGGGCTCAAATGGTAAAGAGCAGATTCTTTATATCGCTCAGGCTGGTGACTTCTTGGGTTATCGTGCCTTGTTAAGCGAGGAATTCTATTCAGCTTCGGCAACGGTATTGGAGCCAGCAGCGGTTTGTTTTATTCCTAAGTCGGATTTCATCACCATACTCAATAGAAATCCTGCATTTTTCCAGAAACTGATGAAAGCAGTTTGTCATGACCTCGGTGTTATGGAGGATAAGTTGGCGCAATTGGCACAAAAATCTGTTCGTGAGAGACTTGCGGGAACCATCTTGATGCTGAAGGAAACTTATGGTATGGAAGGTGGAGAGAGTGGCCCAATTGATATTGCTTTGTCCAGAGAGGACCTAGCAAACATTGTTGGAACGGCCACAGAAACCGTTATTCGCCTTTTATCTGAGTTTAAAACAGATGGTATGATCGCCCTTGAGGGTAAAAGAATCCGCGTGGTCGATCAAAACCGACTCGTGCATGAGGCCGACTTCTACGGCTAGTTTATGACTTTAATCATGTTTTTCTCTGACTGCCATCACGCCCGTACTTGATGGGTAGAAGCTAACTTTGGTTTATAAGTTGGCCGTACCGTGAAACACAAGATCTTAATAGCAGCAGACAAGCATACCTCCACGGAGTTATTGCTGACCAAAGTTCAAACGCTTTTGAACGAAACACATCTGAAGTACATCTCGGTATTCTTGCTTGATAAGCTTATACAGCCAAAGGCTGTTGTTACCGCTCGAGGAAGAGCCGATGAAGAAGTGCTTGAAAGGATAGAATTTGAAATGCAGTTCGAAAGAGAAGCGACTTCTCGATGGATGAACTTTCAATCATTGAAGTCTTTTGAGGATCTTGACGAATTGGTGAGTTATTCTACAGTTTGTGATTTGCTGCTTCTTGAGCATGTTGATGTTTTTGAGCGTTTCGGCACGAAGAACATACAAACCTTGATCGATCGCGTGCATTGCCCCGTTGTGATACTACCCAATCAATTAGAGCATGATAGCATTGTGATCGTTAATGATAGCTCTCTTGATATTGTAAACCTTACCAAATCATTTTTGAACCTTTTCAACCCAGAACTCAGAAAGCTACCTCTATCTGTTTTCGTGGATAGCCCCGAAACTGAAAGTCATATTTTGAACGAACGGGCATTTGTAGATTATCTGAAACTTTACTTTAAGAATATTGGCACGCAATTGATGGACTGTGATGCTGCCTCTTGCATACAGGATTTTATTCACAAAGAAGGGCTTAAGCCTATTCTGCTCATGAATTCGAAGAGCATGAAAATGTTCAACGAATCCAAATTTTTTAAATCAGGACCCATAGAAAATGTAATAGCTTTTGTAATTAAGGGAGAGGATAAGTGAAGCAAGCCGAAGTAGTGCAAAAGTTAAGCTGTTACCATTGTGGGGAGCCGTGCAAAGACGAGCACCTGATATTTGAGGAAAAGGATTTTTGCTGTCACGGTTGTCAAACCGTATATCAGATCCTTGATGAGAATGATCTTTGCCAATATTATGATCTCGAAACCACCCCTGGTTTCACCCAAGCTCAAAAATCAAAAGGACTTTTTGACTATCTATCCTCTCAAGAGGTGCGAGCCCAATTGCTCGATTTTGCCAGTGAAGAACAAGAACGGGTCACCCTATTTATTCCAAACATCCATTGCAGTAGCTGTATTTGGCTTTTAGAGCATTTGGAGAGATTGCAAGAAGGCATAGTCAAATCGGAAGTGAACTTTAACAAGAGGAAAGTTTCTATTGCCTATGATCCA
>CBFHYE010000196.1:0-3347 GCA_965659985.1 Roseivirga sp.
AGCTGATGAAAGTGAATGATGGGCGTAAAAATCTTGTATTTGCTCAATCTGATTTGATGAGCTCTTATCTTTTTTCATTCGTTGCTGGTGAGTTTGAAAGTATTAATATGGAAATCGATGGGCGTCAAATGACTATGCTGCATCGAGAAACTGATGAGGAGAAGGTCAATCGTAATCGAGACGAGATCTTTCGTTTACATGCTGCTGCCTTACAATGGATGGAGGCTTATACTGGGATCAAATATCCTTTTCAGAAATTTGACTTTGCGTTAATTCCGGGCTTTCAGTATGGAGGGATGGAGCATGTTGGAGCCATTCAATACCGAGCTAATTCGCTATTGTTGGATGAAGATCCTAGTCAAAATCAACTGCTTTCAAGAGCCAGTCTGATCGGACATGAAACTGCGCATATGTGGTTTGGCGATCTGGTTACCATGGATTGGTTCAATGATGTATGGACCAAAGAGGTGTTTGCCAACTTTATGGCAGCCAAAATGGTCAACCCGAGCTTTCCAGAGATCGATCATGACCTGAATTTTTTAGTTCGTCACTATCCATCAGCTTTTGGTGTAGATCGAACGGAAGGCGCTAATCCAATCAGGCAAGAGTTGTTAAATCTCAATGAAGCAGGACAAATGTATGGGGCGATTATCTATAACAAAGCCCCGATCATGATGCGTCAGCTAGAGATCTTGCTGGGTGAAGATGAATTTCGAGCCGGTATGCAATCTTACTTAAAAGCATTTGCCAACAAAAACGCTACATGGCCAGATCTGATCAATATCCTTGATCAAAGAACACCGATTGACTTGAATGAATGGTCAGAAGTATGGGTGAATTCTCCTGGAAGGCCACATTTTAATTGGCAGGTGGATAACAACAATAATGGGGAGCTTGCTCAAATGGACCCTTATGGTGAAAAAGTATGGCCGCAAGTTTTGAGTATGAAACTATTTGAAGGAAAGAAGGTCAAAGAGTTCCAATTAGCATCTTCTGGGCAAGCCTTTGAAGTGGCATTAGATAAGGACTGGAGAGATGCTAGTCTTTTGACCAATTCGGATGCCATTGGTTATGGGCTTTTTCCTGTCGACTATGAAATGATCACTGCCAGGTGGTCCACATTGAGTGATTTAGAAAAGGGTAGCCTGCTGATCAATGCTTACGAGAATTTATTGGAAGTGAGCAATGTAGGTGAAAAAGAACAGTACAGTCCCGAACGATACTTAGAGACCCTGAAGTGGATCATGATCAGAGAACAAAATCAGTTGATCATCAGGCAGGTTCTTTCTCAAACAGGTAATGTCTTTTGGTCCTTGCTGACCCGAGAACAAAGAGAACGGATGGCCCCAGATCTGGAAAGAACACTTTTTCATTGTCTCAATGATATCCATGATGATCCAGCTATCAAAAAGCAATACTTCAACGCTTTTCGAAATGTGACCATTACTGGAGTTAATACGCAAAGATTGTACTCCATATGGAAAGAAGAATTGAGTATTCCAGGCGTTCGGTTATCTGAAAGTGACAGGATCTCTTTGGCAGGTCAGTTGGCGATACGAATGCCTGATAATGCAGAAGAAATTGTCAATACTCAATTGGAAAGCATCCAGAATCCAGATGCTAAAAGGCGCTTTGCTTTCATTTCAGATGCACTTTCGCCAGATAAAATGAAGAGAGATGAGAAGTTTGCTTCATTTGCTCAGTTAGACAATAGAGACCGTGAGTCTTGGGTGCTTTCAGCTCTGGGCTATTTACATCACCCGTTGAGAGTGGGAGAGTCAGTTGATTATATCGAGCCGAGCTTAGCCTTGCTACAAGAGATCCAGATCACTGGAGATATTTTCTTTCCTAAAAGGTGGTTAGATGTGAATTTAGGTAATCACTCTTCGGATGAGGCTTTAGCCATTATTGACCAGTTCTTGGCTGATAATCCTGATTATAATGCGCAGTTAAAAATGAAGATTCTTCAGGCCATGGATAAAGCGAAAAGAGCAAATAGACTACAGAAGGCATGGGGCCAAACGGAATCATTAAAGCCTTTATAGAATGTTAGAAATAAAAAAACCTCCAAGTGGAGGTTTTTTTATTCAGTTTCTAATAAGGATTAACCAATTCGTTCGATCAAGTCAGCCGCTCTGTTAGAGTAACCCGCTTCGTTGTCATACCAACCCACTACTTTAGCCAAGTTGCCTTGTACAGAAGTCAATTGAGAATCGAAGATGTTTGAATGAGGGTTGCCAACAATATCGATTGAAACAATTGGATCCTCTGTGTACTCAAGAATACCTTTCATTGGTCCTTCAGCAGCAGCTTTCATAGCTGCATTGATCTCTTCCTTAGTAGTGTCTTTTTTCAACACAACAGTTAGGTCTGTTAATGAACCATCAGGAATTGGAACTCTCATGGCGATACCATCTAATTTGCCTTGCAGGTGTGGCAATACCAAACCAACAGCTTTAGCAGCACCAGTAGAGGTAGGTATGATCGAGTATGCACCAGCTCTCGCTCTTCTCAAATCTCTGTGAGGCGCATCATGTAACTTCTGGTCAGAAGTATAGGCGTGCACAGTGGTGATGTATCCTTTTTCGATACCGAATGCATCGTCCAAAACCTTAGCCATAGGCGCTAAACAGTTGGTGGTACAAGAGGCATTTGAAAGAATAGTTTCTTCGCCAGTCATGGTATCATCATTGACACCTAGTACTACTGTAGGTACACCGCCTTTGGCAGGTGCTGAGATCACAACTTTTTTAGCACCCGCTTGGATGTGCTGTCCAGCGCCTGCTTCGTCTAGGAAGAAACCGGTAGATTCAAGCACTACATCAACACCTAATGAGGCCCAAGGTAAATTCTTTGGTTCTCTCTCTGCTGTTACTTTGATGTTTTTACCGTTTACTACGATACCATCTTCAGAAGTAGAAACTGTTCCGTCAAAACGGCCATGTACAGAATCGTACTTTAAAAGGTGGGCGAGCGTGGCGATGTCAGTTAAGTCGTTGATCGCTACTACTTCAATATTTGATTTTTTTAATAAGGCTTTGAAAGTCAATCTTCCGATCCTTCCAAATCCATTGATGGCAACTTTAGTCATAAGTTTATCCGTAATGGTTAATATTCAGTTCAAATGAGGCGTAAATCTAAGAAAGCCAGACACCTTTTCAAATATAAATGCGCTTTAGCTAATGTCAGTTCCAAGGGGAACGATTGAAATTTTTATTAATAAATGTTTTTGATATTTAGAAAGACTCCAACATATTTGCAATCCGAAAAACATGGTCCGTTCGTCTAGGGGTTAGGACGCCAGGTTTTCATCCTGGTAACAGGGGTTCGATTCCCCTACGGACTAC
>CBFHYE010000197.1:0-16218 GCA_965659985.1 Roseivirga sp.
TCTACCCTTAACCAATATCCAAATTTAAAAGGTTACCTTTGCGGCTTGAATTAAGAGCTATATGCAAAGCATCAGAAATATCGCCATTATCGCACACGTTGACCATGGCAAAACCACATTAGTAGATAAGATCATTCACGCTTCTAAACTCTTTAGAGATAATCAAGAGAGTGGCGAGTTAATACTTGACAACAATGACCTCGAACGTGAAAGAGGAATTACCATTCTTTCGAAAAACGTTTCGGTCGTTTACAACGATGTAAAGATCAACATCATTGACACTCCTGGTCACGCAGACTTTGGTGGAGAAGTAGAACGTGTATTGAAAATGGCCGATGGTGTATTGCTTTTAGTTGATGCCTTTGAAGGTCCTATGCCGCAAACGCGTTTCGTATTAAGCAAAGCTTTAGCACTTGGTCTTACGCCTATTGTTGTGGTGAACAAGGTTGATAAAGAAAACTGTCGTCCTGATGAAGTGCATGAGCAGGTGTTTGATTTGATGTTCAACCTAGATGCAACAGAAGAGCAGCTTGACTTTGAAACCATGTACGGTTCTTCAAAAATGGGTTGGATGAGTGATGATTGGCAGAAACAAACAGATACGATCACTCCCCTACTTGATAAGATATTAGAGACCATCCCAGAGGCGCCAAGCCCAGAAGGTATTCCACAATTCCAAGTGACTTCTCTTGACTATTCAGCCTATGTAGGTCGTATCGCCATAGGTCGTGTGTATAGAGGCAAACTCGAAGAGGGCAAATCTATGGGCTTAACAAAAGCTGATGGAACCATCAAAAGAGTAAGAATAAAAGAACTTCAAACCTTCGTTGGTCTGGGTAGACAAAAAGTAAGCGAAGTAAAAGCTGGCGACCTTTGTGCTATTGTTGGACTTGAGGGCTTTGATATCGGTGATACCTTGACTGATTTTGAGAACCCCGAAGAATTACCACGTATCTCAATTGATGAGCCAACAATGAACATGCTTTTCACGATCAACAACTCTCCGGGTTTTGGTACTGAAGGTAAATTTGTCACCTCTCGTCACCTGCGTGAGCGCTTGATGAAAGAAACAGAAAAGAACTTGGCCCTAAGAGTAGATGAAACAGACTCTGAGGACAAATTCTTAGTCTATGGCCGTGGTATTCTCCACTTGTCTGTTTTGATTGAGACCATGAGAAGAGAAGGTTACGAATTGATGGTTGGTCAACCACAAGTTATCTATAAAGAGATCGATGGCAAACGTTGTGAGCCTATCGAATCCTTAGTGGTGGATGTACCTGAATCTGTATCAGGAAAAGTGATCGAATTGGCGACTCAACGAAAAGGTGAGCTAAAGATCATGGAACCTAAGGGAGATCAGCAACACCTAGAATTCGACATTCCTTCTAGAGGTTTGATCGGATTAAGAAATAGCGTATTGACAGCGACAGCAGGTGAAGCGGTAATGAATCACCGATTCAAAGAATATCAACCTTATAAAGGTGAAATTAAAGGGCGAAATACTGGCTCATTGATCTCTATGGAGAATGGCCCTGGTACCGCTTATTCAATGGACAAGCTACAGGACAGAGGCATTTTCTTCGTGGCACCGGGCGAGGATTTATATACTGGTCAAGTTATTGGTGAAAACTCTAGAGACAACGACATTGTCGTGAATGTGCAGAAGGGTAAGAAGCTAACGAATATGCGTGCTTCAGGATCTGATGACAACTCGAAGATCGCTCCTCCAAAACGCTTCTCCTTAGAAGAAGCTATGGAGTACATCCAGAAAGATGAATACCTAGAAATAACGCCAGAGAGCATGAGAATGCGTAAAATCTATTTAGATGAGAATACGCGTCTAAAAATGGCGAAATCTGCAGGATAGATATTATCAAAATAAAACAAAGAAAAGGGTCGCCAAAAGCGACCCTTTTCTGTTTAAGTACATCTCTCCTTGATCTTATCATCAAAAAGAAGCATTAAAAGTGTTGAACTCAAAAATACTTGCATTCCTAATGCTGAGCGAACCCATTGATGGCAATCACACTTGATTAGGCATATCTAAATAACCGCATTCTTGGATTGAGTAGATTCCCGCTTCAAGTTGGGCGTAACATCTTATTTTGAAGTCACCTATTTCTTTATTGAATGAGCACAAATATTATTTGATCAAATCACCCAGCAAATCCTCAACACGATAATATTGAAATGTCTTATCATCAGACATGGCCACAAAAAGCCCTTTGGGATATTCGTTACTCAAAGGCAGTTGTGTAACTTCCGAACCATCGCTCTCCATGGTGGAAACATAGACTTTTTTGATAAGTTGGTGCTTATGCTTTTGTCCATTGTCTCCCTCCCTTCGGTAAATATTAAATGCATTGTCTTGCTGATCTGAGACAATGATAAAGCCTTTATCAGCACCCGTTTTGAAGATAGAAATCCCTTCATGATCTTCTTTAAAGTCATTCTGACCGAAAAAGGCTAATTCCTCATTCCCTTTTTCAGGATCAGCATAATACTTTCTAATCCCAACCGTCTCATCAGAATAATAGATATAACCCATTTCTGCATCTACAGCAATGGCCTCGATCTCCTTTCGCCCCGAGAATTGCCCAAATTTCCTTACCAAATCAGTCTTTACAATACCCAATGAATCAACCGTCAATTCATATTGCCACAAATACTCACTTAGCGGACCGGTTTTCCTACCCATGATCGCAAACACTTTTCCATCTGCTTTGCGATGATAAAGGGCTACCCCCATAAGGTCTCTAAAGTCAACACCCTCCTCTCCTTCGAACATCGGTATGCCACCGTTATCTATAGGTTTCATATCAGGAAGTGAAAAAACGCGCATGTTATGAGTCATTCGTTCGCCTGTTACAGCGATGTCCATCGTGTCACCACCAAGCGATATATTTTGTAGCACATCAACATTATTTGGTCTCTTTAGCCCAGAAACCACTTTTTCAGCAACTATTTTACCCTCAAGATCAAAGACAAAAAGGCCTCCGTCTTCATTCTTATCAGTCCCAATAATCAAGCTTTTGTTGGGACTATTAGAGTCTATCCAGATGGCCGGATCATCAGTATCATATTTGACCTGTTCGGTAATCACCACAGGTTTTACGGCATCTGCTTTGATCTCAGGTTGATTTTCGCAAGCGAAAAACAACAAACTAAGCCCTATGGCTATTGATATTTTCTCTCTCATCACAAAAAAATGGAGGCGATTACGACCGCCTCCTTTTATTTAGATTTTAAAATCAATTATCGCTACCAAAAAGGTCGAATTTGACCCCAGCGTTGAATCGAACATTATAATACTCCATTTGCATGGTTCTGCTGCTAATGCCTTGGTAATAACGCAATGGCTGGTTGGTCAAATTATTCACTTCAAAAAAGAACCTCCAGTTAGGCGTGAACGCATAAGAACCATTCAAATCCAAAAACGTTTGTGTGTCATAGAATCTATCTTCGAAAGCATCACCTCCTAATTCATCAATGTAATCGCTCGCATAATTCAAAGAAGCCCGTAGGACAAGTTTATCCGTTTCCCATGAAAGTGAGGCATTAAACATATTCTCTGCAGTTCCAGGCAATGCCAAATCATCTTGCTCTCTACCTTGAATACCCGTTGTACTCGATTGGGTGAAAGTATAGTTCAAATACACGCCTAAGCCCTTCCAGATTTGCTTTTGGAAAGCGAATTCCAGTCCATAGATCTCAGCGGTACCTCCATTTAAGAAAGTTGTGAACTCAAGATCAGGTCCATATTGGGGATCAGTGTAATCTTCAATTACACGTTCATAAATAAAGTCGTCCAAATCTTTATAGAACGCACCGGCAGAGAATAGACCAACGTTTTGGAAGTAGTTTTCAAACATCAGATCAAAATTCATTGATGTGGTTGGGTCAAGGTCTGGGTTACCTCTGGTCAATTCATCATCTTCCTGTACAAACTCAGCATAAGGCACCAAATCAAAATAATTGGGTCTTGCGATGGTATTGGTCCAAGCAAACCTCAAGATGGTATAATCAGAGAAGTTGTAGTTCAGGTGAATACCAGGCATGAAGTTAGTGTAATTCTGGCTGGCCGTTTCTTCTGTAATGATATCATTGCCGATATCATACTCGTTACCTGTGTATTCAATTGAGGTGGATTCAAGTCTTAAGCCCACAATACCTGATAGCTTATCGCTTAATGTGATATCGGCCATGACATACCCTCCGAATATATCTTCGTCAGCAACAAAATTACCTGGGATATATTCTTCGCGCTCATCAGACTGATCGAAGATATTTCCGTTGGTTAGATCTAAACCACCCAGAAATTCAGATGTCACAAAGTGACCAGCACGATACTGGTTTCCTGCTAAATAATCTGATTTAGTAATATCAGTATTAGGAACATCTCCAAGAGTAGCACCAAAAGCATTTTCATCTAAAGGCTCATAAGAGAAAAATGAATTCTCTCTGACCTTATTCTTGGTTCTCAAACGACCACCAAATTTGAAAATTGTCTTGTTAGAAGCTGGTAGCGTGAAATCTAATCGAGCATTGAAATCTTCATCATATGTATCTTGGAATTCCTCAGTGATCTCATGAAATCCAATACCGAAATTATCACCAGGGTTTGTCAAATTCGCATTGGGAAACTCAGGATCTCTAAGATCTAGCGTAACGGGTTGATCACTCTCTCGATAAGATATATATCTTTCATTTGGCCTTTTTTCAGAGGCTCTGGCATAAGTAGCAGACCAATCAACTCCTAGTTTGCTGAATTGGTGTTCTCCTCTTAAGCTTATGTTTCTATTGCGCTGATCTTCTAATCTTCGGTTATCAACTCTATTATTATTAATTCCTCCTTTTGTTTGGTATTGAACCCTTGCAGGCATATTCCAAACATTGTTGCCATTTGGAATGGCCGTGCCATCATCGAAAGCATCATCCATTTGAGATACGCGCATTCTGTAGCGATTTTCCCAATCGTCTCTCCAATTGTATACCCCGGATAAGAAAATTTTATGATTTGGGTTGATCTCATAGTCCAAAGCCAAATTGAAACTTCTTCTTCTGCGTTGGACATAATACTGTCTGATATCAAATTCTTCCAAAACAGCCTCGCCTTGATCATTTTCAAACCAGACTGCCTCAACATTGTCTGAACCAAAATCGTGATCATTATAACTCACAGAAGCCAAAACACCCAGTTTGTTTTCTAGGAAGCGATCACCGGCAATTATCGTTCCTGTCCAGATCGGCTTGTTTGATAGAAAGTTATATCCAGAGGCAAGCGTACCAGAAATACGTTGCCCACTCGGTGCTGAACGTGTTACTAAATTTACAGCACCACCAATGGCATCAGCATCCATACTGGGTAGTACCGCTTTGCTCACTTGAATCGTCTGAATAAGATCTGAAGGGATCAAATCCAATTGGATATTTCTATTGTCACCTTCTGCAGAAGGAATTCTTTCACCATTCAGCATGACCGAGTTGAGTTGTGGTGCCAATCCTCTAATGATGAAGTTTCTTGCTTCTCCTTGGTCATTTTGAACAGTGATACCAGGAATCCTTTTTAATGCGTCTCCTACATTAGCATCAGGGAAACGACCAATCTGATCAGCTGCAACAATGTTGGTGATGTTAGCATTGGTTCTTTGCTCATTCAGCGCCTTAGCTTGTCCTTTTAGTCGATCACCGATAACCATTACTTCGCCTGTCGTAGTAAAACCGGGCTCCATAGAAAAATCTTGGGTCAGTGTTGCCCCAGAGTTGATGCTAATTTCTTGCTCAAGAGCTTTGTATCCTATAAAAGTCACTTTGACTGTATAATTACCATCAGGTAATTCAATGAGTTTAAAGTAGCCATTGACATCCGTTGGTACTCCTTTTTTGAGCTCAACAATTTGTACCGTGGCACCAGGAAGGCCTAGTCCTAGCTCGTCCGTTACTCTACCAGATAAAATCCCGGTTTGAGCTATTGCAAAAGAATAGGCTGCGGTTAAAAGAGTAAGTGTAAGTAGTAGTCGTTTCATAGATTTGGTTTTGCTCTAAATGTGATGAAAGACTCTTAACTTATGATGAATCAAATGTTACCTAAAATAGAATTATGACAGCTTTCCTTTAACCAAAAACCAACTCAGTTTTAAGCAGTTTAATTCTATGTTAAAAAACGGTAAAAAAGAGTGCCTAAGAACGCAAAAAGCGAACAGTCAAGTTCGCTTGCTTTTATATTTCAGCATAAATTCTTATCACTAGTCAAGTGGGTTTGACATTACAAATCTATGCGCTTAAGTTTTCTTTTGGCTTTCCAGTAGCCCCAAAGTAGCTTGGGGCTTATTGCTTTTTTCCGCGACCAGCCTCCAGCATATCCCACATTTCTTGAGGTATTTTTTCAAGGTGATTGAATTCACCAGCACCTAATAGCCACTCGCCACCATCGATCGTCATTACTTCTCCATTAACATAAGAAGAGAAATCAGACATTAAATAGGCCGCAAGGTTCGCCAGTTCCTGATGCTCACCGACTCTACCTACTGGAACGAGCTTAGCCGGATCAAATTTCTTTACTAGGTCGCCTGGCAACAATCTACTCCAAGCACCTTCCGTTGGAAAAGGTCCGGGTGCAATGGCATTCATCCTGATCTTGTACTTTGCCCACTCTACCGCCAAAGAACGTGTCATGGCCAATACGCCAGCTTTTGCACAAGCGGAAGGCACTACATAACCAGAGCCTGTCCATGCATAAGTGGTCACAATATTCAATACCGTACCTGCTTGCTCCTTTGCGATCCATCGCTTACCTAGGGCTGTGGTGAAGTTCGTTGTGCCCTTGAGTACAATATCAATAATGGTTTCAAATGCGCGATGTGAAAGTCTCTCTGTAGGACTTACAAAATTTCCAGCCGCATTATTCAGTAGCCCTGTGATCTTACCAAATTCTTTTTCCGTAGCATCAAGCACATTTTCGATCTGGTCATATTCACGCACATCGCACTGTACTGCTAAGACTTTCCCTCCAGTTTCTTCCATCAGTTCATCAGCTGACTTCTGGAGTACATCCATCTTACGACTGGTAATGACCAAGTTGGCTCCCAGTTCTAAAAAATATTTACCCATTGAACGTCCGAGGCCCGTGCCCCCACCCGTTACAATAATCGTTTCTCCTTGTAGTGCTCCTTCTTTGAGCATTCCATCTGTTCGCATAGTGAGTTGTTTTGAGAAATTTAAGATAGATAAATTTATTATGCATGCAGCATAAATCGACTATCAAATGTGCTCTAGTGGGGATACTTAAAATTAGATTTGGTCTGGCTGGGCACTAATTTTGAGCCCTCGTTTTTTCTAAAATCTCCCTCTGGAACCTATTATCGTCTTCTAACACTTCGAAAAATTCGTTCACATAATCAAGCGTAGCCCTATAATCCCGATGATTGATAAAATCATCCTCCATATCCATAACTACCTGAAGCATTTCATCTTTTTTACTTAAGTATCCTTGCCTCACCTGTTCATACATTGCCGGATCTCTTTCAAAGCCTCGGAAAAGTCTTTCCCTAACACTCTCAATTGGTAAAATTTCTCCCTGAACTTGAGAAACCACTGCATAGCTTGCATCTACAAGGCCAGACATATCAAAGTCATAAGGGATGGGAATGATATCCTTCCCATCTACATAGATCAGCTTTTCGTTATGTTGGTAATTGGTAGAGAAGTCTGTATTTCCAATCAGATATTGAAAAAAATCATTGGTAATGGCTATATAATCATCTTGCTCTAATGGGTGCACTTTATTCTTGACCCTTTTCGCATCATTTCGCTTGGCCACCCGTGTGATGTCTTCAATCATGAACCCAGCCAATTCATACCCTTTTTCTTTTCTTTTTTTGACATCAGAATAATCGATCTCCAACCTGCGTGTTTTGAAATGGTAAGGTGCAACTACCTCATACAACTTATAGGCTAGATATTCCTTAATGATGTAATCATGCCCTCGGTCAGAATTCTGACATGGCAGCACCAACTTTAGTTCTTTGTCATCTTCAAAGGGCGTATCCTTTCGCTGTTTCTTCTTGATACGCATCTTCACAGGGGTAAGAAAACAATTTGCCCTGCGCCAATTGCCTCGGGCTTGCAAACGGACAGTAAGTGAATCCCATTGCCCATCCGCCCCTTGATAAGCTAATGATGTTTTAATAAAAGAGCTGTCACTTGTCTCCTTACGCATTTCTTTATTTGAATACCGAAGAGAGATCAACATGGGGCCTTCAACTTGGAAAAGAACAGAAGTTTCATCCTGAGCTTTTAAGCCTGAGGCATAAATAAAAAAGAACAGTAAAATGGATACTAGGAGTTGATTTTCACTATTTTGGTTGGGTTATTTTTAATGCCTAAGGGATTTTTTTACAAAAAAGAAGCTTATCAAACTTTACACCTCAATAATAAACGGAAAGACTTGGGCGGTTATGGTCATCTCTTTTCTCGTGACCTTTCTCACCATCCATTTCAACTTAGGTTACAATGTGGACCTTACCTTGTTGAGTATAGCCATCATATTCCCATTGGTATTTAACATTCGAAGTGCTTTTCGTAGGCGTGAAAAAGCATTAGAGCACCTCAGTCAATTACGTGCGGCCCTCAAAACAGTCCACTTTTACCTTCAAATGAGTTTTGATCTGACACCTGAGGATAAAGAGAAGATTGAATCAATTGTCGAAGACATCAGCGAAGAAGTAGTTGCTCATTTGAGAAAACCGACTGACGAAACCGATAAGATAGACGGATCAATAGATGAGCTGCAAGAGTTTGTGATTCACTTAAGGGAAGGTATTCCAAGAAGAATCCGAGACCGCATTTTTCGCTATGTTAATGATCTTCAGGAAGGTTTCGAAAATGTACATGCGATCAACATCCATAGAACTCCTCAAGCCCTAAAGGCTTATTGTTTAATCTTTATTTACGTTTTCCCAATAATCTATGCCCCTACAATTGTTTATAACATAGGCAGTAATGAGAGTTATGGTGTTGTTTATTTCCTAGTGGTGTCAACACAGTTCATATTAATGTCTCTTTACAACATCCAAGACCAAATGGAGCATCCGTTTGACGATGTCGGAGTAGACGATATCAAATTGGAAAACTTCAAGATCAACAGAGTCTAACTCGCCACTATTTTAATACCCTTCGCATTTAATTGACTTTCAGAGACATTCACGACTTATTCAGCAGTCTAATGTTAGTATAACCTTGCCCATGATTGTGAGGTAAAAGCATTATAACTATTATTGGTATTATAAATTATCTCTATGAAAAAGGTTACACTTTCATTTACCCTCATCGTCCTGATCAGCACTGTATTCTCAAGTTGTGTTGCCAAGAAAGAATTTGATGCATTGACCAATGAGAAGAACGGCTTAGAAAATGAAAAAGTACAATTGACTGAAGACCTAGCTGTAGCAGAAGAACAGATCGATAGGCTTGAAGTTCAGGTGAATGACCTCCAAGGCCAGACCCAAGCCCAAAAAGGTGACATAGAACTACTCTCTCAAGAACTCGAGAATACAAAAAGCGAATATGACCGCATAAAACAGCTCTATGACAACCTTTTGGCAAATAGTGGTGAGTTAAATTCTGACCTTGCCCAGCAGCAACAACGCCTTCTTGCCATTGAAGATGACTTAGAAATTGAACGGAAGAAAAACCAAGAATTGGCACAAGATCTAGCCAAAAGAGAGCAACGAGTATTGGAATTAGAGAAGATACTGGCAGATAAAGAAGCCGCTGTTCAAGATTTGAAGAAAAAAGTAACTGATGCTTTGTTGAACTTCAATAATGATGAACTCACTGTTGAAGTGAAAAATGGAAAAGTTTACGTTTCCCTTTCCGAAAAGCTTTTGTTCCGTTCAGGAAGTGTAAAAGTGGATGCTTCTGGTCAAGATGCACTAAAACAACTGGCGGGTGCACTGAAAGGAAATCAAGATCTTAATGTGATGGTAGAGGGTCATACCGATAATGTACCTTTTGGTCGAGGCAGCCAATACATGAGCGATAATTGGGACCTTAGTGTTTTGAGGGCCACCTCTATCGTCAGAATCCTAACCACAAATGGCTTAGACCCAGCGATTATTACAGCTGCAGGAAAAGGAGAACATCAGCCGGTTGCTACAAATGACACCGCTGAAAACAAAGCCCTCAATAGAAGAACTGAGATCATCCTCACGCCTAAACTTGATGAACTGTTTGAGATTCTAAACTCCTACTAAACAATTTGATTGTCTTGTTGATTTATATCACATGGCAAGGGATAATGAATATCAAAACTTCACGATCGAAGAATTAAACAGTAAGGCCAATCGCTATAAGAAACTACAAATGGGCGTGATGGTCATGTCGGTCATCTTCTCAGTAATCATAGCGCTTTTCTCCTTTATTAAAGGAATCAACACTGGTTACCAGATCATTCCACTGCTTTTATTGACCGGCATCATTTACCCACTGCTTACCTTTGGAAGCATGAGAAAAAAGATCTTAAAAGAGATCGAAAGTCGCCATGTTTAAGGTGACACTTGTGACATGAGTTGAGCACATAGTAAAGCACCATAGGTTCCCATTGCATAACCCAAAACTGCCAATAACACACCAACCGGAGCCAATGCTGGGCTAAAAGCCGATGCGACTACTGGTGCTGAAGCTGCCCCACCAACGTTCGCCTGACTACCCACCGCTACGAAGAAAAACGGAGCTTTAATGATCTTGGCTACAATGATCATGATGATCACATGAACTAACATCCATGTAATACCGATCGAAAAGAGACCTATATTATCGAAGATCTCACCCACATTCATGTTCATACCAATTGTGGCTACTAGAATAAAAATAAAAATGGAGCCCCAACGAGATGCGCCTGCCCCTTCATATTTCCTGTATTTAGTGAAAGATAGTCCAACACCGATAGTCGTGGCAATCACTACTAACCAAAAGAATCCCGAGGCTAGTGAGGTCAAATTATATTTTTCAAGCCACTCACTTTTACCCTCCATAAATGGAGTAATTAGATCAGAACCCCAATGGGCCATAGCGGTACCGCCAAATCCAATAGCAATGATCATGAAAGCATCAGCCAAAGTCGGTATACGAGCAATACTAGCAGCGTAGTCCTCTACCCTCTTTTTAAGGTCATCTATGGCAGTCGTATCTGACTTTAACCAAGCATCAACTTTTTTACTAATACTTGCACCGTATAATAAGAAGCCCGTCCAAATATTCGCGCAGATCACATCCACCACGATCATGGTAGCAAATAGATCATCGCTTACATCAAAGATCTCTTTCATTGAGGCTTGATTGGCTCCACCACCGATCCAACTACCTGCAACGGTGGATAATCCTCTCCACACCTCTTCATTTCCACCAAGGTCTAATACACTCGGTGCTATCGCAGAAATCAATAAAATGGCAATGGGCCCACCTAATACGATTCCAAAAGTGGCAGCAAAAAACATGATCAATGCTTTAGGACCCAAATTGATAATTCCTTTCAAATCGATGCTCAAACATAGTAAGATCAAGCTGGCTGGCAACAGATAACGAGAAGCCACAAAGTAGAGATTCGATTCTTCGCCCGAGACTAATCCTAATGGCCAATTGAGCAGCCCAGGCAAGAAATAACATAGCAAGATACTCGGAACATAGGTGTAAAACTTTTTCCAAAAAGGCTTATCTGAACTAGAGGTTTTGAAAACCCATGCGACTAAAAGCATGAGTAAGCCAAAAACAATGGCATCATTGGTAAAGAATGGTTCCATAGATCAATGTTGAATGTCAATGATAAGCAAAAAATCTAATTTGTTTCATTTGATGCTTATGAGTACCGCTTAGCTGTCCGCCCCACTCATCCTACAAATGACGATCAAATGACTGCTCAAAGCATATCTTTCATTGCACATATTAACCATTAAGATAAGCCTCAGGACTTTTTTATCATTTGGTTCAGCTAGGAAATAATAATCCCATATATTCGAGTTTTCAAAATCATCAATATGGCAACCAGAGGAGGTTTTTCAAGTAGACTTGGATTTATTGCGGCAGCTGCCGGTTCAGCAGTTGGATTAGGAAATATTTGGGGATTCCCAGCAGAAGTAGGTGCCGGAGGCGGTGGCGCTTTTGTGATCATGTACCTGATCTTCTGTTTCATATTGTGTTTCCCGGTAATGGTCACCGAGATCGCCATCGGTAGAAAAACAGAAAAAAACCCAGTTGGCGCCTTTAATGCCCTTGGATATAAAAAATGGAATTTCGTAGGTAAGCTCGGCATCCTCAGTGGATTCTTGATCCTCTCCTTCTATAATGTGATCGCGGGATGGGCTTTTGGTTATGTCTTTGAAATGGCTACCAGCAACTTTGCCATTGCGGATCAATTCTCGGAGTTCAAAATGCAAGTATTCAAGGTAGGTGGATATGGTCTGATATTCATGGTTGTCACTGCTTATGTCGTTTCTAAAGGTATTTCTGGTGGTATTGAAAAAGCCGCAAAATTCCTCATGCCTGCTTTGATCTTTATGATGTTAGGCTTGATCATTTACTCTTTAACACTTAAAGATTCTGGCACTGGTGTTGCTTTCTATTTAGTACCTGACTTGACCAAGATCAACGGTTCCGTTATCTATAATGCCTTAGGACAAGCATTTTTCTCCCTTTCACTCGGAATGGGTGCACTCATCACATACGGAAGTTATGTGAGAAAAGAAGATAATATTATCGGTTCTGCAGCGCTCATTACGCTAGCCGATGTAGGCGTGGCAGTAATGGCCGGTATGCTCATTTTCCCATTGTTAGGCTTCATAACACAAGGTGATATTGCTGGAGGAAGTATAGCAGCCGCTGGTCCTGACTTGATCTTTGTGACTCTACCACAGGTCTTTGAACAAATTGGTTCAGGTGGCGCCATCGTTGGTGCAGCCTTCTTTATTTTACTTTGTTTTGCCGCCCTTACTTCCACTGTCTCATTGCTTGAAGTACCGGTAGCTTATGTGGTTGATGAAAAAGGGATTAAGAGAAAAAGAGCTGTTTGGATCGTAGCTGGCTTGATCTACTTGATCGGAATTCCATCATTGCTTGGTAATGGCTATTCAGGATTCTTCACGGAGTTCATCACCTTCATAGGAGCTGATAAACCAACCGATTTCTTAAGCTTTATTGGAAGTATTGCGAATGATACCCTACTTCCACTTGGTGGTTGTTTGATCGTTTTCTTTGCTGCTCACGTATGGAAAACACATAACTTAGATGAGGAACTTGCTATAGGAAACCCTAACTATAAAGGTTCTTTCCTTCAGAAATACCTCAACTTTACCATCAGTTATTTTGCGCCTTTGGCACTGGCTGTCATTTTCGTATTAACGGTTTTAGGCACCTTCTTTGGGATACACATCATTTAATCACTCAAAAGTATTAATTTAAAGTCTCTCCTATTTCAGAGAGGCTTTTTTTATGCGTCAGGTCATACTCATTATCACAGCAACACTCTTGCTTTATAATTGCAAAGGACAAAACGATCTTGTTGAAAATCGTTCTTACATCTGCAAGCAAATAGACCAATCCATCGAAATTGACGGACAAATTGATGAAATCTGGGCCAATGCTACCTGGAGCGGAAATTTTGTAGACATAGAGGGAAACAAGAGACCGAAGCCAAAGTATGACACTCGGATTAAAATGCTTTGGGACACCAATTACTTTTACATTTTGGCAGAGTTAGAAGAGCCTCATGTTTGGGCGAAGATCAAAGAACGTGATGCCGTGATCTTTTACGATAATGACTTTGAGCTATTCATTGATCCTGACGGAGACACGCATAATTATACCGAAATAGAAGTGAATGCCTTCAACACCATTTGGGACCTTTTGCTTACTAAACCTTACCGAAACTTAGGTCATGCTCTCGATCAATTTGATATCAAGGGTTTAAAAAGTGCTATCGGTGTGCAGGGCACACTAAATGACCCTTCTGATCGCGACAAGGGTTGGGTAGTTGAAATGGCTATTCCATGGAAATCATTTCATGAAACCACGAGTGCAAAAACACCCCCAAAAAACAATCATGTTTGGCGTATGAATTTCTCTAGGGTACAATGGGAAACAGAAATAAAAGATGGAACATACGTCAAAGTCTTAAATGAAGAAACAGGAAAACCATTGCCCGAAATGAATTGGGTATGGTCTCCTCAGCGCATCGTTAATATGCACGAACCAGAATTTTGGGGTACCGTGGTATTCAAAACCTTAGAACATACTTCTGAAGATTATTATGCCGATTTCATTTCAGAGGAGATCAGACAACGGCTTTATCAAATCCATCTTAATCAGAGTCTTTTCAAAAAAGACAGTGGTTATTACAAAACAGAAAAAGAAGGCTTGCTCGAAGCCAAGACCTTTCTAACCGGCAACAAAATCGAGTGGGATATGGTCTCTGATAGATACAATTACCATATCATTATGCAACACCCTCAAGATCTAATGCTCTTTTGGCATTTGGATCAGTCAGGAAGAATCTGGAGAGAAATAAGAGAATGAAAAAAAGAACTTTTCTAAAGAATTTAGGATTTGGCACCGGAGCAGCCCTTCTCCTACCCAGCGTTTTAACAAGCTGCGAAAAGTCTAGCGATGAAGATTTTAAGCTTTGGACTTGGACGGGAGGAAATAAAGAAATTGAGCAGTGGGACGTTGAATTCAAAAGATTAGCTGATGCTGGTTTTCATGGTGTGCTATGCGGAGGAGGCGAAAGTGTACTTGAAAAAACCATTCCCATCGCAAAGAAATATGGTCTTGAGATCCATGCATGGATGTGGGTAATGAATCAACCGGGTAATAAAGAGACGCAAGCTCATCCTGAGTGGTACGCTGTGAGCAGAGAAGGAAACTCGAGCTTAGATACTAGGCCTTATGTAGATTATTATCAATGGTTGTGTCCCAATAAACCTGAAGTCCAAAACTATCTATTCGATCGAATGATGAAAGTCGTGGAGTTAGAAGGCTTAGATGGGCTTCAACTCGATTATATACGCTTTTGCGATGTAATTCTACCTAAGGGACTATGGTCGAAATACGATCTTATCCAAGACCATGAAATGCCTGAATTTGACTTCTGTTATTGCGAGACATGCAGGAGTAAATTTGAAAAACAGTATGGTTTTGACCCTCTGGAACTCGAAGATCCATCTACTAGCGAAGAATGGAAACAGTTCAGGTACGACTCTATTACCAATGTGGTTAACATGCTCGCGAAGGGTGTACACCAGAGAGACAAAAAGATCTCAGCATCTGTATTTGCTACTCCTCAACGGGCTCGAAAACTGGTGAGGCAGGCTTGGGATCAATGGGACCTAGACTTTGTCTTCCCAATGATCTATTACAAATTCTATGATGAACCGGTAGACTTTGTGAAAACCGGCACAGCCGAAGGCATTGAAGCACTCAACGGTCGCATTCCTTTGTACACTGCTCAATACTTACATGACAAGAGCAATGAAGAAGTCAAAGACTTTATAAAAGCCGCAAAAGCTGGAGGAGCTCAGGGCTTAGCCCTTTATGATTATGGATTGATGAATGATGAATTTCTTGAGATCATTCAAATGCATCAAAACTTATAAAACATAAAAAAAGGCTACTCAGTGAGTAGCCTTTTTTCTTGATATCAAAAATTAATTATTATCTGAGGATGTTGAAGTTTCAGAAACATCTGAATCCTTTTTCTTCAAAATGATCGCATCAACAGATTTTTGTTTCACGAGGTCATTAAAGGCTGGGAGTTCACTCTCCATCAGACCAGAAAGAATCTCTAATTGCGCATCGATCTGTTGAGTCAATTCTACACGAACTGTTTCAGACTGTCTCGTTGGCGCCCATTCGCCACTTCCAGCAACACCTAATAATGCAGCCAGTTTGTTATTCAAACGAATTGGAAAGTTCAATGGATCCTGACCTGAGCGGTTCTTCGTTTGATAAAGCGCCTCTTCTACCGTGGTCATTTTCTTCATCAATGTATCCCCAGCAGCAACAACATCTTCGTAGCGTTCGTCATCTTTGATCTTATCCATAAGATTGCTCATTTGCTCACGTACTTCTCTGATGTCCTTGATCGCTCTGTGCGTCTCAGTCACCTTATCTCTTACTTTGATCAAGAAATCGTATTGAGCCTGAATGTCAGCATCAGTTGAAGGATAACGT
>CBFHYE010000198.1:0-11365 GCA_965659985.1 Roseivirga sp.
CGGACTTATTTCGAATCTCAGAACAAAACCGTTTACAGGTTAAAAGAGACCTTTGTTGGAGAAGCAAAAGCTTAAACGTTGGGCTAAAGTGGCTTTGCAGCTCATTATTGCTGCCTTGGCCATATACTTTGTGCTTCAAAAAATAGATCTTGAAGCTTTTAAGAAGCAATTAGCTTCGACTAACCCTTGGTGGCTTTTTTTAGCTTTTATTGCTTTCAATGCCTCAAAGATCCTTTCTGCTTTTCGTCTTAATTATTTCTTCAGAGCCCTCTCTTTGGAGCTTTCAGAAACCTTCAATCTGAAGCTTTATTACCTGGGTATGCTCTATAATCAGTTCTTACCAGGCGGAATAGGGGGCGATGGCTATAAGGTTTACTTACTGAATAAACGCTTTCAGACGCCTGTAAAGGGACTCATTGGCGCCACTTTATTGGATCGTATCTCTGGTGTCGTTGCACTCAGTGTGTTGGCTTTAGGGCTTGGTTTTTTAGGCTCAGGTAAAGCGGTCATGGGCAATTTGGACTTCTTGCTCTGGATGGGAATGATCTTGGCCTATCCATTATTTTATCTTTTGGTGAAGTATGTGTTTCCTACTTACAAAAGCGTAATGAACACCACCAACTTACAAGCATTGGGCGTGCAAGGTCTTCAATTGGTTTGTGCGTTCTTCATTCTTCAGGCCATTGGTGTGGATTCAGGTTACATAGATTATTTAACCCTCTTTTTAGTGACTTCAGTGGCTGCTTCTTTACCCATATCACTGCCTGGTGGAATTGGAATTAGGGAAGCCATTTTCGCTTTTGGGTATAGTTATTTCAATATCGATCAAACTGCTGCGGTGGCTTTGGCATCACTATTTTTCTTGACCAGTTTGATCAGTGCTTTGGGTGGTTTGTTCTTTTTGAATCTCAGAACTGATCGAGCCTAAGTCTACTTGATCGAATAAGCCCAGAGAATAAGCAATGGATGAATAATAATCAGTCTAGTCCATGCGACCCATTCTGAAACACAAAGGCCTTCGTTCACACAGCTTCCTAGCTGGATAAAGTAAACATGGGAGGGGATGAAAGCGATAAGCATTAGGATTACACCATATTTACCCCACTTCCGTGTTTTCTCTGGAATAATCAATATTGCTAAACCCATCTCAGCGATTCCTGCCCAAACATTGATCAAATGAGCATCACCGAATGCGGGAGGAATAAGTGACAAGTAGAATTCAGGATTGATGAAATGATTCAATCCGGCAAAGGCATAGAAACTAACAAAGACTAGAAGTGATATTTTTGACCATTTCGGTCTCAATAGGATAGCAGGCTAAGTTTTCCGTTACCAATCTTTGAAACCGTAACGATAAAGATCTTATCATACTCGTCTTCTTTGAGCCATCCAAACTTTTCTTCTCCTAATAATTGGTTGACCAAAACAGGAGTGGTGTTTGAATGGCCAGAGATCAATATAGTTCCTCCGGCATGTTTTTCTAATAACTCGTTAAGCAAGTTTGCATTCTGGTAGTCGTAATCCATTACATCAAGCGATTTCGATTGGCCAATGGCAGCTACCGTTTCTTGGGTTCTTTTAAATGGTGTTGAATAGATCGCAGAGATTTCCATAGGGCTCAACATGTCATTGAGATGGGCTGCACGTTCTTTGCCAAGCACTGATAAACTAGGGTTTCGTGGGTCGTCTTTGCCCTTTTCGGCATGTCTAACTAAGATAAAGGTAGTAAGGTCCTGTGCAGTTACTGAGAAAGCGATTGCGCAAAGCAATAGGGCAGAGATCAATATTCTTTTCATCATAGGGCGGTTATACGAATTCATCAGTGTCGAGAGTTTCTAGAATATCAGCCAGTTCATCAAAGTTTTTATACCCAGGTCTGATCTCATCTCCACCTTTAAGGCTTATGCCTTTGAACTCCAAGGTATCGATTAATTCTGATACATTGTTTGCATCAAATCCAGAACCGATGACCACTTTCTCTAGACTATCTAGCTTTTTAAGCTCGGCAAGGTCGACATCTTCAATGAGCACAAAGTCCAAAACATCAGCATGAGAGGAAAGTGCTTCTTGAACTTCTGTTAATTGATTGGTTCTGAAGATCACCTTTAGCCCTGTTGCCGCAGCTTCCGTGATCTGATCTAAGGATCCTACTTCTATAGCACTCAACGCATAGGTCTTGATCAATTCATTCAGATCGATATCAGAAGATGAAACTTCGCCAACAAACTCCACACCAGATAACCAGTCCGTCAATTCTTTGAAATCTTCTGGTGAAACGTAGTTCTGATCTCCTTTTACCATGCTAAAGCCCATTTGATCCACTTCCATTCCTGCGCAATAGCGCGCATCACTGAGATTATTTACTGTACTGATCTTGACAAATGTTGCTAAGGCCATATCTTAAAATTTGTATTTGACAAAAGTAAAGAATGCTTCTTCAAAATTTAGACTGCAAAGCAACAATTCTAATTAGGGAAAAGTCGGCTAGAACTGTATCCTTTATGGTCGAAGCTATACTGACAAATGTGATTAATCGTTAGATTTGTAATATTACATGAACAAGAAACACCTAAACATATTTCTCTTTTCATTGATCGTTCTGTGGGCCATTTCCTGTAGTGAGTTTGCAGATCAAGCGCCACAACAGCCACTTGATCCTGATCTTGGCAAAACCTATTTCTTTTTGGAAGAAGGAAAATACAGAGAATATGATGTTTACGAGATCAGATATTTTGCTGTATCGCTTAGTGATACAATGGCATATCAGATCAGGGAAGAGGTACGTGAGCCCTACAGTCCTGTGCAAGCTGAAAAGGCGCATTTGATTTATCGATTCAAAAGATTCGATGATGCAGAACCTTGGGGCCTCGATTCTGTTTGGTCTGCTCGGGTAGAAAGAAATAGGGCAGTAGTAACCGAAAATAACGTTCAATTCGTGAAAATGAATTTCCCGGCCGACACTAATCTTACCTGGGACCACAACCTTTATAAAGATAAACCGCAAGAGCTTATTAGGGCAAGGACCTTTAACGAACCCTTCACCACAGGCTTTAATACCTTTTTGAATGCAACAGAGATAGAGATCAGCGCATTTGATGAACCGATTACTGAACGTGATTTTAGGTTAGAGGTGTATGCAGATAGTATTGGACGAGTGTTCAAGGAATACGAAGTAGTTAAATACTGTAGCGACCAAGATTTTTGTGAGATAGGTTCAAGAACAATACAATCTGGTAGATATTATAGAGAACGATTAATAGCACATGGAAATGTAAATGATGAGGAGTAAATTTTTATTCCTATTCTTTTTTTTAAGCTTATCCTTTGTTGAAGCACAAGACCGATACATGGTCTTTTTTAAGGATAAAATGAGCACGCCTTATTCGCTTGATCGGCCGTTTGAATACCTCTCTCAACGTGCCATTGATAGAAGAGAAAAGAATGGTGTGGCCATCGATGATTCAGACCTCCCTGTGGATCCCAGTTACATTGATCAATTGAAAGCTTTAGGGATTGAAACCTTTTTCACGACCAAATGGATGAATGGTGTGATCGTTCAAATGCGCGAAACAGAGGTGGAGACTATTAAAGCACTGGAATTTGTGAGTGAGATAGAATACGTAGGTCCTGGACGTTGGCTTTCCGATAACCCATCAGAATATCGCTATACCACAGAATTATTTCCCAATCTAGATAATGTAGAACCTACAGCTTTTCAGAATGAGATGTTGGGTGTAGATGTCATGCATAACAACCAGTATTTTGGAGAAGGGGTATTGGTCGGTGTTTTCGATAATGGATTCGCCAATTACAGGAGTATTCCAGCTTTTCAGCATTTGCTAGAGGAGAACAGGATCTTATACACAAAAGATTTTACTTCAAATGCAAACCAGGTAGAAAACTATGGAACGCATGGAACGAGAGTATTGAGCATCATGGCTGGTGATGATGGCACTTTCAAGGGAGTCGCCCCAAAAGCCACTTATATTCTATCTATAACTGAAGCACCAGGCGAGTACAGAGTGGAAGAGTACAATTGGCTCTTTGCAGCAGAGAAAGCAGATAGTGCCGGTGTTGATGTGATCAATACATCCTTGGGCTATACTACATTTTTTGATGTGGAAATGTCTTATACACCTGAAGATATGAATGGACAGACAACCGTGATCTCAAGAGCCAGCCAAATGGCTATTGACAAAGGCATTGTATTGTTCAACTCAGCTGGAAATGCAGGTGCATCCACATGGCAGAAAATTGTGGCACCCGCTGATGTACCGGAGGTGATCAGTGTGGGTGCTCTAGAGCGAAGTGGCTTTAAATCGGTTTTTAGTTCTATTGGGCCCAATGCCGATGGCGTTTTAAAGCCCGATGTTGTAGCCTTAGGGGTAGGAACTTCATTAATTGATTGGGATGGAAAATACAAGAATCAAAATGGCACCTCCTTCTCGTCACCATTGGTTGCCGGTTTGGCTATTGGCGTTTTGGGTGCCTATCCAGAATTGACTGCTCAAGAACTAAGGTCTGTGATTTTACAGTCTTCACATCTATATGATATACCAAATAATGGATTGGGCTATGGCATACCGAGCTTCGTAGGAATAGATAATATCGTGAACCTACAAGCTACCTTTGAACCATTGGACATAAAAGTGTTTCCAAACCCAGCTACAGAGGGTGTTGTTCGTATCGCTCTTGGAGAAGGGCTTGAGGGCAATATGCTCTCAATAAGCGTTAGAGATCATAACGGTCGTGTTTACATGAAAAAAGTGTTAGAGAGTGATCAGCAGACGGTAAGCTTAGATCTTGAAGGTTTTGTCCCGGGCGTCTATCTGGTTCTGATTGCTAGTGAAAGTGGATTTGCGACCAAAAAGCTGCTGATTCAATAGATATTTATAATTTTAGCTTATGATGTCACCAATAATAGCCCCTTCGATACTCTCTGCAGATTTTGCCAACTTACAACGTGATGTGGAAATGCTCAATGCTAGTGAGGCAGATTGGATTCATATTGACATTATGGATGGGATTTTTGTACCCAATATCTCTTTTGGATTCCCTGTTTGCGAAGCGATCAATAAATATGCGAAGAAGCCATTAGATGTCCATTTGATGATCGAGCAACCAGATCGTTACCTACATGCTTTTCGTGATGCTGGTGCCGCCAGTATATCAGTACACTATGAAGCTTGTCCTCATTTGCATAGAAGTATTCAGGCGATCAAGGCTATGGATATTCGAGCCGGGGTAGCCATTAATCCGCATACAAATGTGCAATTATTGGAAGATGTGATTTCTGAGGTTGACTTGATCTGCGTAATGAGTGTCAACCCTGGCTTTGGTGGTCAGCACTTTATTGAAAACACTTACAAAAAGGTGCATCAACTCAAAGAGATCATTGCGGAGAATGATTCCAAAGCATTGATCGAGATCGATGGAGGAGTCAATGCACAAAACGCACCAAAACTATTGGAGGCTGGCGCTGACGTATTAGTAGCCGGAAGCTTCGTTTTCAAGTCCATAGAGCCTCTAGACACGATCAAAGAATTAAAGAATATAGGGTAGACCTAAATTGGACCTTAACCAATCACCTCTGCTAGAGTAGCCACGTTTTTTTTAGAGTTCCCAATAAAGATCTGATCATTGATGATGAAGACAGGCCTTTTAAGAAAGGTATATTCCTCTAAGATATAGTTCTTCAAATCACCTTCAGAAAGGGACTTTTCATATAAGCCTAGTCCTCTATACTTTCGGGCAACTTTGCTAAAAAGAGATTCATAACTTCCTGCTAGCTTATGCATTTGCTCTAATTGATCAGCGGTGATCGGCTCAGTTTTGATATCCTGCTTTTCAAATCCATCAAGAACAAGACCGTTCATAATTCTTTTGCAAGTATCACAAGTTGAGAGGTAATAGACTTTCTTCATATCTCCATTTTTGTCCAAAAATAAACCTAGGAGAGCTGATTCAAAAGTTATTGCAATATTTTAGAAAAAGGGTCTACCACCACTTTTTTGTCTGTAAATAAAGAACTTTGACATATTTTGACTTGTATCTTATGTACAAATCGCTTTTTTTGTAGCGCTATAAAAACAACTAAACGACTAACTGTTAACTGAGAGGGCTAAAGCTCAAAAAACTAAAAGCAAATTATGATGAAAAAACTATCTAAAGTGGTGTTGGCAATGTTGATGTTCGGATTCATTTCCGTAAACGCAGCAAGTGCGCAGGATTTAACAGATCAGGATTACAAAGATTATGCTGTTATTCTAATGGCTCAAAAGGCGATCACAGATAAGATCAGCCCTTATGTAAATGATCTAATTGAGAAGCAAGAGGGTATAGACGGTAATCGTTATGCAGAATTAGATGCTATTGCTAAAGGCGATGCGACAAAATTGCCAAGTGGTACACCAACTGAGCAGTTCGAGCAAACTTTTTATGCTACAATTCAAAAGAGAGTAAAAGACAGACAAAAAGCAGCAGGAACAGTTGTGACTACACTTGCCAAGTACTCTTTGGGTGCTAAGAAGTACAATGCAGTAAAAAAGGCCTACAGATCAGGCGGAGATGCAAAAGCTAAAGTGGATGGTTACATGTCATCTTTAGCAGCTGAATAAGAACCTTAATCAACCTTAATATACTAATAGAGAAAGACTGCTAAATGCAGTCTTTTTTTGTGCCTTAGGTAATAAAGCCCTTCTTTTACCTTTATATTCTAAAAGCAAATTTGAAGTTCGCGCGCCTAACGATATTTCTTCTACTCACCTTGTGCTTTCAGCTGCCTGAAGCAGAGGCTCAGTTATTCAAGCGAAAGAAAAAAAAGACCAGCGTTTCAGGTTTTACATTGAAAGAGGGCCCCACAGAAGAAGAGCGTAAACAGGCAATTGAAGCCCAATTAGTGAGTCCGATAAGGAAATTCCTCAATGGTTTTAACTTTCACATCGCCAAAAGCTATGGTTATTTCACTTATCAGTCAGAATTGTCTGAGGTAAGTGTTTTACGAGACCCCAGCAATCAGCAATTATACATTGTACCCATAGGAGAGGAAGCTGCAATAACCCCACCCATCAATGCCTTCTCTAACTGGTTTACTGATTTGAACCCTGTGGCGATCAATCGGATAGATGACGATAGCCAGGTTTTAAGAACAGACACTGCATCCTTGGTTTATACGAATTGGGGGCGAACCAATCCTTGGAACTTTAGACTCGACTACAGCTTTAAAAAAGTAGACAAAGCCCATAAAGAACGTACAGGAGAGACACGTTATTTGGACCAAGACCTTTTGAGGGTGGGCGTAGGTATTAGTTTTGGCTCTTTCAAGTATAAGCAAAACAGTCATCAGCAAGATGTTGATCCTATTCTAAGGTCATATCCATTAGAAAAGACAAAGATCAGCAGTACAAAAATGTTCGGTAGTGTGAGCTATAATGCTTACTCATTTGGTGACTTGTCCATTATCGCAGATGTCTATGGAGGAGTTTGGAAATCGAAGACAGAAGACATCAATGCTGAATTCGTTACCTATGATCCATTCTTCAATATTGGAGTAATGTTCCAGACAACTTGGACAAAATATTTTAAGGGTTATATCAGGCCCTCTTATGAAATGCGGAGCTATACGCTTGCTAACGATCTGATCTCGATTCCCCATAACTATAGCATCTTCAGTATTGACTTGGGTGTCATCTTAAAATACCCGACTTATCCTCGCAATAAATACAAAGCAAATATGGTACAGATGGAGCATGTTTTTAATGGTAAGATCTATCGTGGAAGACCTTTTTATCGGAAACAGAACCCAAGAACAGGACAACGAAGAAACAGTAGAAGAGGGGATGATTCTAGCTTCCCAATAAAGAATAATACAGGCAATAATTAGCCCTCATTTTAGTCTGCCAAACAGATATTATTTAGTATCTTGCCAGCTTTAGAAAAATCACTTTTTACAAGGATAAATGGCAGAAGGAGACAAGGAAATTATCATCCCTATCAACATTGAAGATGAGATGAGGGGTGCCTACATCGACTACTCAATGTCGGTGATCATTTCAAGAGCTTTACCAGATGTTAGAGATGGCTTAAAACCTGTACACAGAAGGGTTTTATACGGGATGTTAGATCTCGGGGTCAACTGGAACAAATCATATAAAAAATCAGCGAGAATTGTAGGAGAGGTGCTGGGGAAATATCATCCACACGGTGACTCCTCAGTATACGATACCATGGTGCGTATGGCCCAAGAGTGGTCTTTACGTTATCCATTGGTCGATGGTCAGGGTAACTTCGGTTCTATCGATGGTGACTCACCTGCAGCCATGCGTTATACAGAAGCGCGTTTGAGAAGAATCGCAGAAGAGATGCTGAATGACATCAACAAAGACACTGTTGATTTTCAGTTCAACTTTGATGACTCCCTTAAAGAACCAACAGTTTTACCGGCAAAACTGCCTAATCTGCTACTTAATGGTAGTTCAGGAATTGCAGTAGGTATGGCCACTAACATGGCGCCTCACAACTTGACTGAAGTTGTAGACGGTATTGTCGCTTATATAGAGAATAGAGACATCACTATAGAGGAATTAATGGAGCATATTAAGGCACCTGATTTCCCTACCGGTGGTATCATCTACGGATACACTGGCGTTAAATCTGCTTTCGAGACAGGTAGAGGTCGAATCGTGATGCGTGCTAAGGCTGAGATCGAGACCTTAAGCTCAGGTCGTGAACGTATCATTGTGACCGAGATTCCTTATCAGGTGAACAAAGCAAGCATGATCGAAAAGACTGCTGCGCTTGTCAACGAGAAGAAGATCGAAGGGATTTCAGATCTCCGTGATGAGTCTGACAGAAACGGTATGCGCATTGTCTACGAACTGAAAAAGGACGTGATCGGCAATGTGGTTCTGAATAACCTTTATAAATACACCCAATTACAAAGTTCATTTGGAGTGAATAATGTGGCCCTTCACAAAGGCCGTCCTTATACACTCAACCTGAAAGACTTGATCAGCCATTTTGTTGAGCACAGACATGATGTGGTCGTGCGTAGAACGCAATATGAGCTCAATGAAGCTGAAAAGCGTGCACACATCCTTGAAGGCTATCTGATCGCATTAGACAATATTGATGAGATCATTGAAATCATCCGTGCTTCTCGTGATCCTGAAGTAGCCAAAGCCGGCTTGATCGAGAAATTCGAGCTGTCTGAGATCCAGGCGAAAGCCATTCTCGAAATGAGATTGCAACGATTAACGGGTCTGGAAAGAGAGAAGATCCAAAAAGAATATGAAGAGTTGATGGCCTTGATAGCACATCTGAAAGAAGTGTTGGAGAAGGAAGAGCTTAGAATGGAGATCATCAAAGAGGAGCTCACTGACATCAGAGACCGTTATGGAGACGATAGACGCTCTGAGATCGTTTATGCCGCTGATGACCTCACGAGTGAGGATATGATCCCTAATGATGAAATGCTTTTGACCATTTCTCATGAAGGTTACATCAAAAGAACAAATCTGTCAGAATACCGCACGCAAGGTAGAGGTGGAGTAGGCTCAAAAGGCGCTGGTTCTAAAGAGGATGATTTCACAGAACACTTGTTTGTGGCGCATAATCACGATTACTTATTGATCTTTACAGAATCGGGTAAAGTATTCTGGAAGAAGATCTGGCAGATTCCTGAAGGAGGGAAGACCTCAAAAGGAAGACCTGTACAGAACTTGATCAACATTGAGCCTGGTGATAAGATCAGAGCGGTGATCAATGTGGAAGATCTAAAAGACGAAGATTATATCAATAATAACTTCTTGGTGATGTGTACCCAAAAAGGTACCATTAAAAAGACCTCACTAGAGGCTTATTCAAGACCAAGAACTAATGGTATCAATGCCATCACCATTAATGAAGGTGATCGCTTATTAGATGTCAAACTCACAAATGGTGATAACCATATCATTTTAGGTAAGCGTTCTGGAAAGGTAATTCACTTCCATGAAAGCGATGTGCGTTCTATGGGCAGAACAGCTGCTGGTGTACGTGGTGTAACACTTGAAGGAGATAATGATATCGTAGTTGGCATGGTTTGTGTCAACAGAGAGGATGCTAACCTGTTAGTCGTTTCTGAGAATGGCTATGGTAAGCGCTCTCCAATCGATGATTACCGAATTACCAAGCGTGGTGGTAAGGGTGTAAAGACTATTAATATTACTGAAAAAACCGGTAACTTAGTGGCGATCAAAGAGGTGATCGATACCGATGACCTGATGATCATCAATAAATCTGGTATCACGATTCGCCTTAGCGTAGATGGCTTAAGAGTGATGGGAAGAGCAACACAAGGAGTGAAGCTTATCAGATTAAATGACAATGACCAGATCTCCTCAGTTGAGAAGATTGAAAAGATGGAAGGGGAAGAGGAAGTTGTTGAAAATCAATCAGATGAGGCAAATACTGAAAGTGATGCTTCAACTGAAGAAAACGATTAAAGAGAACCTAAATTAGAAACTATTACAATGAAAAAACTATTTTTTACTGCATTGCTTTCATGCTTTGTATTGACGGCATTTGCACAAAAGAAAGTACTTAAAAGCGCTAATAAGGAATTCAGAAAAGAGAATTACGAAGAAGCGGCAAAGTTGGCAATGGAAGCCTCAGAGCATCCAGACACGAAAGATGAACCAGATGTTTATCTTGTTCTAGGTCAGATCGAAATGAAAAAGTTTGAAGCAAGCGACAAAACGAGCGTTGAGAACGCTGAAGCTGCTTATAATTACTTCGTTACGGCAATGGAAAAAGGTGATGATAAATTGAGAGACAAGATGATGACTCCTCCAGTGATCACGCAATTGCCAGGTCAAGATGAATTGGTACAAACTGGTGGGTCTGAGACGATGGCGCTTTTAGAACGTTGGATGCTAGAAGGTGGTAACGATGCCTTGAATATGGACGAATATGCTCGTGCCTATGGCTTTTTCTCAATCGCTGCTAGGATCAATCCTTCAGATGAGTTGAATTTCTTTACAGGATATGCAGCCGAATCAGCAGAAATGAATGATGAGATGATCACTTATTACACAAAAGTGATCGAGTCTGAAGCAGATACGTTATACGAAAATGCCAATTTTGCTTACAATGGTGTGATCCAGCATTATTTAGCTGCAGAGAATTTTGATGAGGCCTTGACCTTTATCAGAGCAGCAAAGGTGGCTTTCCCTGACAATGATTTATATCCTAAGTGGGAAGTTGATGTATTGATCAGTACAGATAAGCTAGATGAAGCTGTTAAAGGTCTTGAAAGCGTAATTGCTGCAGGTGGTGCAGATTCTCAGACTTATACACAATTGGCATTCTTGCATTGGAAAGCGGA
>CBFHYE010000199.1:0-5324 GCA_965659985.1 Roseivirga sp.
TAGAGAGCCAACTTGCGATTCTTGCTTATTAATGGCTCTCGTAAAGGAGCGTAGCATAATGCCAATATCATGATTGAGTGTTTTATCCTTCAAGTCCTGATTTGTAAATATCAATAAATGAAAATGATTGGGCATTAGACAGTAGGCCAAGACTTTGGCATGACCAAGAACATGCCTTTTTATCTTCTCTAGAAAGAATAAGTAGTTTTCATTTCTATAAAAGATTGGAATGCGTCTATTACCGCGATTATAAACATGGTAGAATTTATTCGACTCGAAGTTCATTTTGTGTGTGTTTTATTATGGTCAGCCCCATTCAAGGTTTCACTCACAGTGAAGCCCTGAATGGGGTTCATATTATTTCGCAAAAATCTGGCTCGAATCCTTGAAAGACTTGAATTCAAGCGCATTGCCACTCGGGTCTAGGAAGAACATGGTGGCCTGCTCACCAACTTCTCCTTCAAAACGGATGTAGGGTTCGATCACAAACTCGATACAATTTGCTTTTAGCTTATCCGCTAAATCATGCCATTGCTGCCATTCTAGTACGGCTCCAAAATGACGAACCGGTACATTTTTACCATCTACCGCATTGGTATTAGCTGCTGCTAATTCTTCTGGCTTCACATGGGCACTTAGCTGATGACCAAAGAAGTTGAAATCGATCCATTTGTCGGTAGAACGCCCAATTTCGCAACCTAAAAGATCACCAAAGAAGGCTCTAGTTGATTCAATATCTTTTATTGGAAAGGCTAAGTGGAATGGAGTGGACATAATTTAGTTATTGGTTAACTGTTAATGAAGTGAATTTAATGCATAATCCATAAAAAAGGCTTCGATCTAAGTCGAAGCCTCATATTTTCTTCATTAAGTGTAAGGTTTATCCTGTTACCATGATCCTCCGGAGCCACCTCCGCCAAAGGAACCGCCTCCAAAGCCACCAAAGCCTCCGCCGCCTCCACCGAAACCACCTCCGCCTCCACGGAAGTTATCCCAGTTGCTATCTCTGCGGTTGCTGTTCATACCAGACCCCATCATGAGCCATGCCCACCAAGGCAAGCCACGAGTTCCGAAGCCTCTTCTCCTTCTTCTGCCAACAATCGCTGGAATCACAAAAAAGATCAAAATGAAAAATAGAAATCCTGGAAATCCTTTTCCATCCCCTTCTCTATTTCTGCGTCCTTGCGCGACTTGATCAGCAGTGAACTCACCTGAAGCCAATTTGAAGATCACATCTGTAGCATCATCTAAGCCTTTGTAGAAATCATTCTCTCGAAAACGCGGATTCATATACTCTTCACGGATGGTATAAGTCGCAGCATCTGTAATCGCACCCTCCATACCATAACCCGTGACAATTGCCGCCTTTCGATCTTGAACAGCAACAACGATAAAAACACCGTTATCCCGATTAGCTTGGCCGACACCCCAATTCTGACCTACACGCTGTGCATAATCAACAACTTCATACCCATTCAACGAGTTTACGATCAAGATCGCAACCTGAGTAGATGTGGTGTCTTCATAAGCCAAAAGCTTGCGTTCCAATCGCTGTACTTGGCTATTACTTAAAGTAGAATTCGTCAAATCATTGACTAGCCTGGGTGGGTTTGGCCTTTGCGGCAGATCAGACTGCGCCCATGCGACTAAACTGCTTACCAGAAATAAAAATATAAGTGTCTTTCGCATGCTAATTTTTTCCAAATGAAATGTCGTCTGATAATTCGTTCTTGTCATCACTTTGATAAGGGAAGAACTCTTTCAATCGCTCTCCTGCACAAAGCACACCATCAACGATTCCTTGGGTAATGTCTCCAGCTTTGAATTGCTCCAGCATCTTATCTTTAGTGATGTCCCAGAAGTCATCTTCTACCTGTGCATTGATGCCGCCATCTCCTATGATCGCAAATTTGTGATCTTGAATCGCCATGTAAACCAGCACGCCATTGCGCGCTTCGGTTTTGTGCATCTTCAACTCTGCAAAAACCTGAGCTGCCCTATCCAGTACATTTTCTTCTTTACAATGATTCTCTAAATGCACACGGATCTCACCACTGGTATTCAGCTCGGCTTCCTCAATGGCAGCCTTGATCTTTTCCCTGTCGTTCTTGCTAAAGTGTTGTTCAGCCATTAGTCAAAACTTACTTCTGGTGCATTTTCCGAACCGGCAGTCGCTTCGAAGTATCCCTTCTGATCAAAGCCAAACATATTGGCATAGAGGTTTTTAGGGAAACTTCTGATATAAGTATTATAGCCCCTAACGGTTTCGTTGAAGTTCCTTCTTTCAACAGAAATGCGGTTCTCAGTGCCTTCTAACTGTACCTGCAATTGCTGGAACTGCGTATTGGCTTTTAGATCAGGGTAACGCTCAACAGTCACCATTAAGCGACTTAGTGCCCCACTCAATCCTTGCTGTGCTTGTTCGAAGTTTGCAATCGCTTGAGGAGTTAAACTACTCGGGTCGATGTTCACAGAGGTGGCTTTTGCTCTTGCCTCGATAACCCCTGTTAAAGTCTCTTGCTCAAAATCGGCATAGCCCTTAACGGTATTTACCAGGTTTGGTATGAGGTCAGCTCTACGCTGGTATTGGTTTTCCACCTGGGCCCAGGCAGCACCGATGCCTTCATCTTGTTGCACCATGGTATTGTAGGTGCCTTTAATGCTTGAATAACCGATCAAAACAATCACGCCTATCACGATCAAAACAATCCATCCTTTTTTCATATTCATATTAGGTTTGATTGATAATACGTCATTTACACCACAAGATATATGCTACATTTGTTATCGGACAATATGACAGATAAACGTTGCTAAATGGATACTGAAGCTTTCCGCAAACATGCCCATGAACTGGTCGACTGGATGGCCGACTATTTCGAAAACATCGAAGATTACCCTGTTTTACCAGATGTAAAACCTGGTGACATCTTCGATCAACTGCCCAACTCCGCTCCACAAAAAGCAGAATCCTTTGATCAGATCTTCAAAGACTTTAAAGAGATCATTATTCCTGGAATGACACATTGGGAAAGCCCTAATTTCATGGCCTATTTCCCAGCCAATAAAAGCAAAGCTTCCGTTTTAGGCGAAATGTTGATGAGCACACTTGGCTCACAATGCATGATATGGCTAACCTCACCTGCTGCGGCAGAGCTCGAAGAACAAATGATGAATTGGTTGAGGGAAATGCTCGGTTTAGATGATTCTTTCACTGGAGTTATTCAAGACACCGCCTCCACGGCTACCCTCTGTGCTTTACTCACCGCAAGAGAAAAATATTCGAACTATCAGGTTAATGAAAAAGGTTTCAGGGACGAAAAATTCACGATTTACGCTTCAAAAGAAATACATTCTTCCATAGACAAAGATGTCAAGATCGCAGGATTTGGACTTGAAAACCTCCGAAAGATCAAGGTCGATGAACACTTTGCCATGAAACCTGATGCGCTCGAAAAGCAAATTCAGAAAGATAAGGCCAATGGTTATACCCCTTTGTGTGTGATCTCGGCCATTGGTACCACCAGTACCACAGCGATCGATCCGATCGCTTCCATCTCATCCATCTGTCAAAAGCATAACATCTGGCATCATGTTGATGCGGCTTATGCAGGTACAGCATTGATCTGTCCTGAGATGAGATGGATGGCCGAGGGAGCTGATCTCGCAGACAGCTTTGTTTTCAACCCACACAAATGGATGTTTACCAATTTTGATTGCACAGCATACTTTGTTAAAGACCCTGCCAGTTTGGTGAATACATTTTCGATCACTCCCGACTACCTTAAAACCAATGTAGATGGAGAAGTTAAAAATTACCGAGACTGGGGAGTTCCCTTGGGCAGAAGGTTCAGAGCATTAAAACTCTGGTTTGTCATCCGCGAAATGGGTATTGAAGGTATTCAAGAAAAGATCCGTAAGCATATCGCATTAGGCAAATGGTTAGCCAAACAAGTAGATGAACATCCTCACTTTGAATTATTAGCACCAGTACCACTCAATACGGTTTGCTTCCGGTACACCAAAGCTGAAACCATATCCCTTGATGAGGCGAATGAGGAGATCATGAATGCTGTGAATAAAACGGGCAAACTGTTTTTCACACAAACCCGTATTAATGACGTGTTTACTTTACGTTTAGCCTTTGGAAACACGAATTTGGAGGCCTACCATGTGGAAAACGCTTGGCAATTGATTCAGGAAACTGCTGAACAAATACGCGAAAAGTAATGTATTGTGTGTATGAAAAAGCCACTGAGTTCATTCCTTTTCTTTTTCTTATTCGCCTGCGGTCAGATAGAAAACAAAGCCCTCGACCCCAACGAAGTTTCCTTTAAGACAAATGATGCTTCCAAACTCTTTTTCAAAAATACCAGGCGCACAAATTATGCACTAGAAGATCTAGAAGAGGCAAAGCTTGAAGTCTATCGGTGGAAAGAAGAGTTGGATGATACACAACCTCAGCTGGTACTCGCACTGGTAAACAATTGGAGGTATGACGAGGCCTACTTGCTTATTGAGCCCAATGCATTTATTGACCTGACCAGTCTTAAACTAAAATGGCGATCTGAAGATGAACAAAGTAGTGGAGAAATTACCTTTGAACCAGGCAATAAAGTTAATCATGCGCGCTTTGCCGGCTTAGTTTATCAGCAACTACGGAATAAGAGCCAAATGGAGATTTGGTTAAATGAGAAGTGGCAACCTTTTTTTACGGACGCCAATAGCAGAGAAGCTTTCGAAAAGACAGTCTATGATTTTTATAGACTTACCGAGCGATTATGAATCTTGCTCTTTCTTTTTCTTGCCTTTGAATAATGCATCGTGCTGACTCACAGCACCTACAAAACCAATTAGGATCACCACGATCCAGATGAAAGTATTTGCACCACTAGCAATAGGAGGATCAAATAGCATAGCTTTTTCGTTTTAGGTGGGCAAAGATAAATCAAAAAGTGTTTGTTAAGAAGTAGTTCACACATTTTTAACAACTCTATAACACTAATTGGGTTTTGTTAGCTAAAATGTAATGTAGAGTTAACCCTTTTTCTTGATTAAGATGATCAGTGCCAATTAAATTCGTGTGAACAAAGCTTAACCTTCAAAATGACCAATTCACTTCGAGAAATGCGTAAAAGTCGCAAGATCACACAGGAGCAATTAGCAGATATGGTCGGTGTGTCAAGGCAAAGTATCAATGCGATTGAAAGAGGCAAATACACGCCTTCAACCTTGCTTTCATTAAAAATCTCGGAGATCTTCAACACTTCAGTAAACAAAATATTTGAGCTCGAAGGAAAGGACTACGGAAAATAATTCTTCTG
>CBFHYE010000200.1:0-6838 GCA_965659985.1 Roseivirga sp.
TGCGGTAGGCTTTGCTCAAGATCGCTCTGTGCCCCCTATAGCTAAAGTTCGGTTCCACAAATGGCTGCAAAGTTTCAAAGCCACACCAAGCGACAAAAAGGTCTATATTTTCTGTGACGAGTTTACCAATTTCAATGATGCAGAGATTGGCAAGACTGCCATTCAGTTACTAGATAAGCTTGGATATGAAGTCATCTATGTTGTCCATGCTGATTCCGGTAGGCCACAGCTGTCAAAAGGGCTTTTAGACCAGGCTAAAAAGCTTGCTGAGACGAATGTTGAGCTTTTTTCTGAGTTGATCACTGAAGCAACTCCTCTAGTTGGTATTGAGCCTTCAGCAATTCTCACCTTTAGGGATGAATACATTTCACTTCTGCGGGGTGAAGCAAAAGAAAAAGCAAGAAAGCTGTCGAAAAATGTTTTTACTATTGAAGAGTTCTTGGCCAAAGCGTTTGACAACGGCCAGATTAAGCCAGAACAATTCACCACTGAAGAAAAGACCATCAAGGTACACGGTCATTGTCACCAAAAGTCTTTAAGTAGTATGGTGCCCACAAAGAAGATCTTACAGCTACCACAGAATTACAAAGTCCAGATGATTCCATCGGGTTGTTGTGGTATGGCAGGCAGCTTTGGTTATGAGAAAGAGCATTACGATGTCTCTATGAAGATTGGTGAGTTAGTCTTGTTCCCAACCGTACGAGAAACACCAGAAACTACATTAATTGCTGCTGCTGGTACAAGTTGCAGGCATCAGATCAAGGATGGCACGCAAAGAACAGCTTTACATCCTGTGGAGATTTTGTATGGCGCATTGGTAAAGTAAATCTCCCTTGCCTCTTTATCGCTAATCGGAGAAATTGATTCTATAACAAATTACCGATGAGAAGAATCTCATCACTCTCCTCCTTTTTAAGGAGGAGTTGGAGGTGTTATCTGTTACTTGAAAAATTAGCACTAGGGTCGAGATGAACACAATTGATTTGGATAATATCAATAACTGTCATTTTCATAAAACACACCTTAATCTCTATCTTTCGAAAATGAAGAAAAATTTGGTTCTTTATTGCTTTCTAATACTACTCGGTTGTTCTTCAGGCAATGACGCTCTAAAAGTAGCTACGGCAGCCAACATGCAATTTGCCATGGAAGAGCTGATCAATACTTTTAAAGCAGATAGTGGTCTGGAGGCGGAAGTGATCTTGAGCTCCTCAGGCAAATTGACGGCACAGATCGAAGCTGGAGCGCCCTTTGATCTCTTTTTCTCTGCAGACACTAAGTATCCTGAAAGAATTCATGCAAAAGGGCTCAGCTCTGAACCGCAGGTTTATGCCTATGGGCAATTGGTGTATTGGGAGAAAAAGAACAGTCAGCAACAACTCTATGTCATCGCAAACCCCAAAACGGCACCTTATGGTAAAGCGACAGAGGAATATCTCGATGCCATTAACACTGAGCTACCAGATGTTGTATATGGTGAAAGCATTTCACAGGTCAATCAATTCTTATTGAGCGGAACAGTTGACGCAGGCTTTACCTCCTACTCGTCAGTGCTTTCTAAAAAGTTCGTGAATGAAGGCGATTGGAAACTCATACCAGACTCTTTGCATAGCCCGATCGCACAGGCTTATGTACAGATCAAGAGCTCTGAAAGAAAAGCAGCAACAAAGGCTTTTATTGACTTTTTAGCTACCGATAAAGCCAAAGACATATTACAGGCTTACGGGTATCAGGTAAATTGATTATACTGCATCATTCTGAGACAGTACATTGAATAGCATATCTGGCAAAATATCGAAAATAGAAGCTGAAGGTAGTTTTAGACTTATCACCATTTTAGCAAAAGACAAAACATTCAAGGCCATCATCATCGATAATGATGTTGAAAGTTATGCCTTTAAAGAGCCGGTATTGTTCTTATTCAAAGAAACAGAGGTTTCAGTCGCCACCGGACCAGTAGATACTATTAGTCTGCAAAACCAAGTCTCTGGAATGATTGAGAAGTTAGAAAAAGGTAAACTATTGACTCGTGTTGTACTCGAAACGGATTTTGGCCCTATTGCCTCAATCATTACAACTGATTCCGCTGAGCGACTACAATTAGCAGAAGGCAGGTTGGCTTATGCCCTGATCAAGACCAACGAAGTAATGATCTCAAAGGAATGAATTGGGAGCCGCTCATATTGACCTTTAAACTGGCATTGATCGTCACCTTGATCCTTTTAGTCATCTCCATTCCCTTGGCAAAATGGTTAGCCATGAGCAAATCGAAGCTGAAACCAGTGATCGAAGCCTTGGTCAGTATGCCATTAGTGCTTCCCCCCACTGTATTGGGTTTCTATTTACTGATCGCTTTTGGACAAAATAGCCTTATTGGAAAAGTGTTGAACGATTTTTTTGACCTACAACTGATCTTCTCTTTCGAAGGATTGATCATGGCCTCAGTGATCTATAGCCTCCCGTTTATGGTGCAACCCATTCAGTCTGGACTTGGCAATTTGCCACAGAACCTGACCGAAGCAGCTTATTTAATGGGCAAAGGTCCATGGGAAACACTTAGAAAGGTGCAGTTACCGAATATTAAGCCCGCTTTGCTCACTGGGCTTGTGCTTACTTTTGCCCATACCATTGGCGAATTTGGTGTAGTAATGATGATCGGTGGCAATATACCGGGAGAAACTAAAGTAGCCTCTGTCGCCATTTATGATGAAGTTGAATCACTCAATTATGCTGCTGCCAATCAATATGCATTGTTTTTAATATTGATCACTTTTGTCATCCTGTTTACCGTTTACTTCATCAATGGACGATCATTTAAACCATTTAAGGGATGATTGAGATCGATATTAAAAAACAATTCCGAAACGGTAATGATAGCTTTTCACTTGATCTCAGACTCTCTATTGAGCAAGGGAGCCTAACTGCAATTTCTGGTGTCTCAGGTGCCGGAAAAACCACTTTACTTCGGATGATCGCTGGCCTAGAAAAGCCAGATATAGGTAGCATCATGGTGAATAAAAACCTATGGTTCGAAAGTAATTCATCAAAGAACCTAAAACCTCAGGAACGTAAGGTAGGTATGGTCTTTCAAGAAGCCGCATTATTCCCGAACATGACAGTTGAAGAAAATTTATTATTTGCTTCAAAAAAACAAACTGACACTTTAGATAAAGTTATTCAACTTACTGATATACAAAAATTAATAAATAGAAATCCTTCCACACTCTCTGGAGGACAAAAGCAGAGAGTAGCCTTGGCCAGAGCTATTGTGCAAAATCCTGACCTCTTACTTTTAGATGAACCATTGTCTGCATTGGATGGTGGTACACGACATGCGCTCCAACTAACCATACTCAAGATTCAAAAGGAATTTTCACTCACTACCCTATTGGTATCTCACGATCAATCGGAAGTACTGCGATTGGCTGACCATATGGTGGTCATTAATGATGGCCAAGTAAGCCATTCCGGGAGTCCGCAAAGCTTGGTCGCTGGGACAAGCATAAGCGGTAAATTTCAGTTTCATGGTGAACTCATATCACTAGAAAAGCAAGACATCCTCTATGTAGCCTCTGTTTTAATCGGAAATCACATGATCCAAGTTGTAGTCGATGGCAAAGAGGCACAAGACCTTCAGATCGGAGATCGTGTATTAGTTGCCTCGAAAGCCTTTAATCCCATCATTAAAAGAATCGATCAGGGCAGTTTATAGCTGCTATCCGGGGATATCTCTTTCGAGCGTTCTTTATAATTGAACCAAGCTTCTCCGTAAGAATCATTTTTTCTTATTAATTGATTTTGAAGCTTCATCAACAAAGTATATGGCTTAAAGAGGTTCGATTCTGCCCTATCGACATTTACCCCAAGCAGATTACATACACTATCTCCCAATAAGAATTCGAGCATTGGTTTTACTTTGCCTTCAAGTGGTGTTCCCTCGGCAGTTTCAATATAGTAGGTCAATAATGAACCAGTAAGCTTTTTACCCGCCTCAGAAGCCTTGAATTGACGCTTTCTGATAGCTTTTTCTAGCGTATGCGCCTCTTTATTATCCTGAGGGAGTAATTCTAGTCTAAGGCCTAGCATCTCTCCAATATGATTCCAGTACTGGATGTAGGCCAAGGCATCTTCTGCATGGATCAAGCGGCCCATTTTTCTTAGGCCCCTTACCACCATTAATGAAAATGAAAGATTGGTACCTGCCATATCCTCTTGATTAACGGGTTGACCATAGGTATCTATATCCCATTCAGATTGTGAAATGTACCAGCGGGTAACTGCATGCATTAAGCGTACTTTTAGAATAGACACCAGTGCGTTGCCTTGCGGCTCAAATGCATTCTTATGAAAGACATCAAATACAAAATGAGCTGTCTCGGCCAATCTCTGGGCTGGTTTTTCAAGAATTCGCTTCGATTTCACCAAGACTTCTGCCCCATTGGCTGCAGCGTAGCAATACGGCAAAGACAGAAAGCCCAACAAAAGCATGATATCGGAGGCATTATTATCGAAAAATGATTTACCCTGATCATAAGATGCTGTACCACGAGTTGACTTGTCCTGAATATCTTTGGCTAAATCATTTAGCGGAGATGATGATTCAATGCTATTGAGATCCGCATTGATTTGGATTGTATCTAGTATTTCTTGCAGATCCTGCTTTTTCCTTGGGAAATAGGATTGAACGACCGCATCTGCGATAGGATCTTGCTGCTGCCTCATTTCATTCAGCAGTTCATTATTGAATTTGGGCTTCATTATCACTTCAACAGAAAATCAAGCACATGGTTATGAAGATCTCTCGCTTGTTTTTAGCAATTCAGTTTTTTCCTATTTTGTCATATATTCAACCCATTGACAAATGAGAGATTTTTTATTGCTATTGTTCTTCTTCAGCAGTGTTTCGATATATGCCCAGAGCTCACCAAACACTGACATCTGGGTTTACGACCTAAAAGAAAAAAAAGGTAAAATCAGCATAAAAAATGCCCAGCGGGTTACCAATAGAGCTGGATATGACAATCAACCTACTTTTTATCAAAACGACTTTATCCTTTACACTTCCGAGATCGATGGACAAACAGACATTATCGTCAAAGATCTTTTTGAAGGAAGCAGCATGAATTTGACCAAGTCTGCTGAGAGTGAATACTCTCCTCAAATCATTGGAAATTACGATACTTACGGGGCTGTTCGCGTGGGTAAGGATGGAAAGCAAAAACTGTGGATATTCCATACTGACGGAAAAACACCTCCGGAACCCGTCTTAGACATGATCGAACCAGTAGGTTATTTTGCATGGAACGCGAAAAATGATGTAATCGCTTTTGTTTTAGGCGAACCCATTACGTTGATCAAAGGCAATGTGAATGAGGTTGACGACTTTTTGGTGACGAGCAATGTAGGCAGGACGCTAAAGATCATTCCTGAAACTGATGATTTTGCTTTTGAAAGAAACGAAGAAAATGGTGAGGTGGTGATTTATCGATTATTCGATAGCAATGATGAATTTAAAAAAGTGATCACAAAGCCAGAAAACGCTATGGATTGGTGCATTACACAAGAAGGTACATACATCACTTCAGTGGGCTCTAAACTGATGAAATTTCACCCTGAATATGACACTGATTGGGTAGAATTAGCGGATTTGGGAGCAGATAGTGCCGAAGGGATTACCCGAATGGCTGTGAACCAAAATAACAAAAGACTGGCCGTGGTCATCAACAATTAATTAACTACGATCATCAATTCTTCTTCTAACTCAGAAGATTTTTGAAATTCAGTCAGTTAAAAAGCTGATTAAATTGTATAATTGCTATTCGAATTTTAACCACTTTCAACTCCACAGAAAGACAAACTATGTTCAAGACCTATACTTTTCCGAGCGTATTCGAAGGAAATAACACCGATTTAAGAAATGTAGCTTCAGACCTTATCAATGGTTTAAAAGTCCACCATAACGGTGAAGGCTATGTCATCGGAAATCTAGCATTAACCGAAGGCGTTTCTCCACACAGAAACATCAATAGTGCTCCGGATGAGCTTGATTATCAATTATTGTTGAAATCAGGTCTTTTGATCGCTAATCAAAAATTGGGTAATCCTTTAACGGTTACCACAGGCTTTCCTTTCTCTACCTTTCAGTTGTATAAAGAAACTGCTGCAAACCTCATCAATAGTCAACATGTGGTAGACTATGATGGAGGCACATATGGTGGTGGAAGTCGCAAAAGCGTGCAAGTTGAGATCGACCAGGTACAAGTAATCCCTGAGGTAATCGGCTGTGCCATTGCCTTAAGAAAAGGAATGCAGAATGCCTCAGGCAACTTTTTTGTGATGTCTCTGGGTTACGGAACTTTGGAAGGGTTAGTAAGCACTGAAGGCGGAATCATTCAGAGAACCTCTCTTTCCACTTATGGATTGCGCTACGCAGTTAATCTGCTCGAAAAAGAACTAGCAAAACAGTATTACCTAGAATTAAAAACTGAACATCAGATCGATGCCGCCTTCCAAAAAGGTGTCATCTTCTTGAATAGAAAGCGTATAGACATTCAAGGCATGAGAGACAAAGTATTGAAGCAATACTACGAAGATGTGATCTCTCCTGCTATGAGAAAAGCCTTCAACGATAATGACTTCACTATCGCTAACCAGATGTTCATAGCTGGAGGTGGTGCCATGTACCCTGCTTTAGTCGACTGCTTCAAAGAAGAATTCCAAGACATTCTAGATCTAGAAGTCGGCCATGAGCCTCAGACTTTGGCAAGTAGAGGCTACTGCATAAATTCGGCACAATTAAATGGTGGTGCTAAAGCCAATGCAGTTGGCCTTGATGTAG
>CBFHYE010000201.1:0-2331 GCA_965659985.1 Roseivirga sp.
TGATTTGAAAAGACGTGTTTCATCGATTATTCTAGTGCTTTTTTTTGGACTAGGGCAGTATGCCTTTGCCCAAAAAGATTCACTTCCCTCTCGCTTTCAATGGGGAGGCTTAGCTACGCTTCGGTCAATGCAAACCGTCAATCAGGAAGATCTGACCAATTTTTATGCAACGGTCACGCACGTGCATGTCGACCTAAGTTATCAGACGACACCTTGGTTGAAGTTCAATGCATCTGGCTATGGACTTATGCATTTGGGAACCGATGGTATCATTCGTCTAGATCCTTCGACATTGAGTGGGCCGATCTATGAAGCCAATTTATGGAATCCCATTTGGATGGATGGTAAAACCCATTTTGAATTGGCTGTGCTGAACGCAGAGGTGAATTTGGGTAAGCACAAGTTCATTGTTGGACGTCATTTATTTACCTCACCTATTATAAATCCAGAACCATGGCCTTTTCCAGATGCGAGTGAAGGAATTTTTTATCACTATGGAGAAATGGAGAACTTGAACATTGAGGCTGCTTGGATCAATAGATTTGCAACTCGTTTTGATGCGCAATTTCGAAACATAGGCGATTCCTTTGGTAGAGGAGGAAATGGCTTTAGAACTGATGGTGGACCGAGTAGATACTTGAATAATGTAAGTTCTGATTTTATTGCCATGATGGGGGTTGACTGGCAGATCAATGATGACTGGCATGTTGCTGTTTGGGATCAGTATGTAGACAATGTGATGAACAATGTACTCATAGAAACCAAAGTAGATCTGGGCAATGATTGGTCGGCCAATGCTATGTTCATACAGCAGTTCAAGGTGAATGATGGGGGTAATCCTGATCCAATATTTACTTATTTACCCGATGAGCGTGCTAGTTATTTGGGACTCAGACTGAATAAAGTAATGAATGGCAACTTATTTCAGTTCAATTATTCCAGATTCTTTGATCAGGGAAGATTGCAATTGACACGTGATTGGGGGCTTGAACCTTTTTATACCTTCCAAAGAAGAACGAGACTGGAGGGAATCCGAGATGCACATTCTATCATGTTCAAATGGCAGAGAGATATAAAGACCAAAAAGGGAGTCTATCGATACATCAGTAGTGTTTCTCGCAATTGGCTGCCTTTTCCGGGCGATTATAGCAAGAGTAAGTACCGCTTGCCCTCACATAGTCATTTAGATCTTTCGATGAAGTATACATCCAACTCATTCTTAAAAGGGATGAGCGCAGAAATATATTTGGCCTATCGCTTCTTGGCAGAAGACTTAGAAGGAGATGATCGTTATTTGATCAATAGGGCCAATATTTTTCATACAGATTTTATTTTGAGTTACACTTTTTAAAAAATGAATGTCAATAAAGAACTATCGGTGATCACAAAGCTCATTAGCTTCATCGTGATCATGCTTCTGGTAACGGTGGTTTTTGGTACTGTAGGGTTACTGAATCCATCTTTGTTCATAAGCAACAAAGTAGATGCCGAACACTGGAAGCCACGAAAAGTAGCCACAGACCTTGCGGGCCATGAAAAGGAGTCTTTGATTCGTTTGGGAAGAGACCTGATCACTAAATCCCCTGAGTTGATAGGGCCTTTGGCCGATAAAGTTGAAAAACAATATGCAGGCAACATGCTCACTTGCCAAAGTTGTCACTTGGAGGAAGGCACAAAGCCAGGCGCGGGTTCATTCGTTGGCGTTGCCAATCGTTTTCCTCAATTCAGAGGAAGAGAGAACAAGATCGGGACATTGCCTGAGCGAATTGATGGTTGTATGGAACGCAGTATGAACGGACAGAAGATTCCTCATGAAAGCCTTGAGATGCAGGCCATGGTTGCTTATATGGAGTGGTTGAGTGAGGATGTTCCAGAAGAAAAAGAAGATTATTATAAAGGCTTTACATCAGTAGATCTTCCAGAAGTAAAAGCTGACCCAGCTAAAGGGAAGTTGGTTTATGAGCAGCATTGTCAAACTTGTCACATGGCAGATGGACAGGGGCAAAGAGCAGGAGAGGGGCTTTATGTTTATCCACCACTCTGGGGTGAAAATTCTTATAATCATGGAGCGGGGATGCATCGCGTGATCACGGCTTCTCAATTTATAAAAGCTAATATGCCTTATTTGCAGGCTTCTAAAGACAACCCGATACTGACAGACGAGGAGGCTTATCATGTGGCTGCTTACATCAATTCATTTGAACGTCCGCAGAAGGCAAATCCTGAAGTAGATTTTCCTGATAAGAACTTAAAGCCAGTGTCTACACCTTATGGCCCATGGGTAGATGGCTTTTCAGCAGAGCAGCACAAGTACGGTCCTTTTCAACCGAT
>CBFHYE010000202.1:0-5632 GCA_965659985.1 Roseivirga sp.
GGAGCGCCTAGGTCACCCTCAACGCAACAAGCTCCTTTACAAGCCTCTAAGTCGCAAGCAAAGAAGTTCTCTTTTATATCATCGCTGAGCACAGCGTTTTCAACCAGTATCATGCTAATTTGGAATGGCTACGATTTCAAAATGCTTTTTTATTCGCATCGTATCTTTAGTCAACTTTATCCAATTGGCTTGATCTGTAAAGCCTTCCTTGAGATAATCCGACTCATTTAAGTAAATGGAATAGTCATGCTTCGCGATGGCATCAAAAAGATCAGAGCGCTCTTCGTCATTGAGTCTCTTATAACATTCAGCCATGAGATTAGGCCGATATTCAGCTATTATACCCGACAAATTATCTAGAACTTCTTTGTCAAACCCTTCAGCATCTACTTTAAGCAAATCAAGTTTTGGCAGCCATTCATTGTAGTTATCCCGTAGGTACTTATCGAAATTCCTTCCCTCTACCTTGAGCTCATAATTATGCTTATGCGCTTGATTGTCTATTTGTGACAAGTAACCACCGTTACAAAAGGAAGCATCTGAATAATTAAAGACAAACTCCCCATCTTCAGTTGTAGCTGCAAATGGTAATGGATCAATATTGATAAGCTCAGGGTTCAATTCAGCGTTTTTCTCGAGTATTTTGTAGACAAAAGGATTGGGCTCTAAGCCAATCACTAAGCCCTTTTTACCCACTGCTAATGCCATTGGTAGTGTAGTATCACCTGCGTGAGCACCAATATCAATAATGAGACTGTCTTCTTTCGCCAGTTTTCTATAAAAGTCTATGTGATATTTTTTGAAATCATTTGGCTTCATAAAAGGATGCATCCATTGCGCATACTCTACCTTACCAATTCCTTCAATATCGAATTCCTTTATTTCGTAACCATACTCTTTAAAAGTTTTCTTGATTTGCCTCTTCTCTTTCTTCCTTTTCCAATAATCAAACATCCCATTTTATCTTAAGTGTTAAAATTAAAGCTTTTAAAATAAGATTGCCATTATATCCAGAACTCATCGCAATGATTACTTTTGTGATTGTGAATGAAAATCCAATTCATATTTCCGGAGTCATAATCACCTATAATGAAGAGAAGAATATTGGTAGATGTTTGAATTCTTTGTCAGATGTCTGTGACGAAATAATTGTTGTTGACTCCTTATCTACAGACCGTACCAAAGAAATTTGCGAAGAACACACTGTTAAATTTATAGAAAACCCCTTCCCTGGGCACATAGAACAAAAAAACTTCGCACTTGATCAAGCTAGTTATGATTATGTCTTATCGCTTGACGCTGACGAGGCCTTATCTCCAGAGTTGAAAGCTTCTATCCTTAAAGCAAAAGAGAATTGGCAACATCATGCCTATAAGTTCAACCGATTCACTAATTATTGTGGCCAATGGATCAGACACTCAGGATGGTACCCTGATACTAAAATAAGACTCTGGGACCGGAGAAAAGGTCGTTGGGGCGGACTAAACCCCCACGATTCAGTGATTCTCAACAGTGATGCAGATGCCAAGCACCTAGAAGGAGACTTATTACATTACTCCTATTACACAATTAACGAGCATATTGATCGATCGATGAAATACGCCAAGATCTCGGCTTATGCTCTTCAACAAAAGAAAAAGAAGGCTACAATCCTTAAACTAGTATTAAACCCCATCTTTAGGTTTATAAAGGACTATTTGATTAGGGGTGGTTTTAGAGATGGCTTTTACGGCTTAATTATTTGTGCAACCAATAGCTATACAACCTTCTTAAAGTATGCCTATTTGAAAGCCTTAAACCGAAAAAAAGTCATTGAATGAAGGAATGGCTTAAAAATATCATCACGCTAAATGCAGAACATAATACTCAGCGCGCTGTATTGATGATCATAATCACATTGGTCTACTTTTTCAATTTCAGTGTCAACGATATCTGGACCCCAAACGAAAGCTTCTATGCCGATGCTGTTAGGACAATGCTCCAGTCAGGTAATTTTCTTGATATAGAATATAACGGTGAGGCCCGCTACAATAAGCCTCCAATGACCTATTGGTTAATGGCCTTATCAGCTGGAATCTTTGGTTTAAGTGAGTTTAGTTTGCGGTTTCCTATCATTCTGACAGGTATCGGCAGCATTTGGATGACCTATTTATTAGGTAGAAAAATGTTTGGGGATAAAGGAGGTATCTATGCGATGGTCTTGGTAGCATTCACTATTCAATTTTTGGCAGTAAAACAGTATGCGTCCCCGGAAATGCCCCTTACCTTCTTTTTCACATTAACGCTCTATTGGTTTTATGTTGGATTCAAATCAGCAAATAAATCAATGATTTTGCTGAGTTATGTAGCATTGGGACTAACAACCCTGACCAAGGGCTTCCCATATATAATCATTATTGGTGGAATAATTGGTCTCTATGTGCTCATCAGAGGACCTTTCAGCTGGAAAAGAATTTGGTCTGATATCAAAATACTTAACCTTCCAATTGGCTTGTCACTGACGATCATTATTGGCCTAAGCTGGGTCATTTTTATGTATTTGAAAGATGGTGATTCTTTCTGGAGTGTTTATTACACCGAAACATTTGGCCGAGCGCTATCCAAGGAGAGTAATGGACTTAAGCCTTTTTTCTATTTAGGTGTACTTGCATGGAGTGTTATACCCTGTACATTGGCATTCATATTTGCTGTTTTCTATTGGCTAAAACATCCTAAAGCAGGGATGCAGGTTGTCTTCCCTTTTTGTTGGTTCATTGTGATGCTTGTCATATTTACAGTGGCAAAAGGGAAAATCCCAACCTATATGATACAAGCTCACCCTGCTATTATTCTTATGATCGTTCCATTGCTCACAACGGTCAAACTCGAGGGCATACTTAAGGCCATATGGTCTTGGTCTTTTTGGCTCCTTGCCATCTTAATCTTGGTGGTCAATTTTTTGGTAACAGATCTGTTTAGGTTGCACCCAGTTTTTTACTTCATCCCGGTTTTTTCAGCCATCATTTTTGGATTTCTCTTGCGCTCAAAAAGAGCAAAACTCAGTGATAGGTTGAGCGCTTCAGTATTTTGGCCCAGTGTGTTTTTTGGCCTTAGCTTCGCCCTTTTTCTACCTAGAATGGAAGCTTTTAGACCTTACGATGAAATTGGAAGAATTGTAAGAGAGGATATTTCCATTAATGAGAATACTCCGATTCTCATACAGAATACACTTATTCACAACATCCCTTATTATACGGCAAGAACCGCCATTAGAGATGCTAGCATAGAGCGCATTAACAACTATGAAGGCCAAACAATTGCTTTGGTTAAAGCAGACAATTCGGTGGGACTAGACACAAGGTTTGAAACCATTTGGAGTGGATATATTTATGATTTCGCCAGTGAATCGCAATTCGCCAAATTCTTAACCGCTTGCCTCAAAGCAGAAGAAGGAGATTTCGAAAAATTTGCTTTATACAATTTGATCTATAGAAAGTAAGAGGGAAAAGGTTTAGGTTATTCAAATACTGATACTCCCCGAAATAACCTTATTTAATAATAAAGATTTCAGCAAATATAAATCGATCTCAAATCGTATTTATTTTTCAGCTATTGAGGTGAGTTAATTAACCTGCAGATGTTGAAACTTCTAACTTAAATGGCTTCGATTTTTTACCCATTAAATATTTGAACTTAAATAGGTTAGAAATAGCACTGTCTGCACTCCAAATACTGCTGTGCCTTTTCCAATCCACCAATTTTGTCAGATCAACATTATTGGAAGCCAAACCGAATCCACCAGCCGTTTTTCTAAAGTCCTGAATAATCATCCAATTTGGAAACTGTTTGATATGAGGATGGTACTGTACTCTGTTGCTATCATGTACAACTAGGATACCATTTTCAGAAAGGTATTTATGAGCCATATCAATACAGTTCTCTCTATTGATACCGTCAACTAAGATAAAGTCAAACTTACCTCCGATTTTGTCAGCGTAATGCACATATTCATCTGTCTCTGCGGCTTGATCGAAATTCTCATCAACCTCTACTAACACTAGATCTATTCTATCAGATGGAATTTCATTCTTCATCCTATCGTACCACTGACGATTATTTTCTACAGAGAACCATTCCGCATCTGCGGATAGAAATTTATTGAAATATGCCGTGCTTACACCGCTTCCATATTCAAGTACTCTTGTCGGTTTAAAATTCAGCAGTAGCTCTGTGAAAAAATCAACCTCCTTAAATTTCATGTATGGATCGGTAGGTGCTTGCCCCATCCATTTTTGAATTTTTCTTCTTGAACCTTGAATATAAAATTTGGCTAAACTCATAATAGAAAAAATGGTCTAGACTAAAGCCTAGACCATATATTTTGCTTGACTAATTATTAATATCTATAATGCTCAGGCTTATAAGGGCCTTCTACAGAAACGCCAATATAATCGGCCTGCTCTTTAGACAGGGTCTCTAGTTCAACACCAATCTTTTCGAGGTGTAAAGCGGCAACCTTCTCGTCTAAATGCTTAGGTAAAGTATAAACAGCATTTTCGTAAGCATCCGTGTTATTCCATAATTCAAGCTGAGCCAAAGTTTGATTTGTAAATGAATTGGACATTACAAAAGATGGGTGACCTGTCGCACAACCTAGGTTTACTAATCTACCTTCAGCCAAAACAATGATTTCCTGTCCATCAATATTATAAAGATCTACCTGAGGTTTGATCTCAATCTTAGTATCACCGTACGTACCATTCAACCAAGCCATATCGATCTCATTGTCGAAGTGACCAATATTACATACGATGGTCTTGTCATTCATTGCTCTGAAATGGCGCTCAGCGATGATATCCTTATTGCCAGTTGCTGTAACAATAATGTCAGCTCTAGGTATGGCTGTTTCCATTTTCTTGACCTCGAAACCATCCATAGCTGCTTGCAATGCACAAATTGGGTCGATTTCAGATACGATAACTCTAACACCAGCACCTCTCAAAGATGCGGCTGAACCTTTCCCAACATCTCCGTATCCTGCAACAACGGCAACTTTACCTGCCAACATCACATCTGTTGCTCTTCTGATGGCATCAACCAAAGACTCTGTACAACCATACTTATTGTCAAACTTAGACTTGGTTACTGAATCATTCACATTAATCGCTGGCAATGGCAATGTGCCATTTTTCATTCTCTCATAAAGTCTATGAACACCCGTTGTAGTTTCTTCAGAAAGCCCTTTAATGTCTGCCACTAGTTCAGGGTATCTATCCAGCACCATATTGGTCAAATCACCTCCATCATCAAGGATCATATTCAGAGGCTTCCCTCCCTCAAATGCGTGCAAAGTTTGCTCAATACACCAGTCAAATTCTTCCTCATTCATGCCTTTCCATGCAAATACAGGAACGCCTGTTTTGGCAATTGCGGCAGCAGCGTGATCTTGAGTTGAGAATATATTACAAGAAGACCAAGTAACTTCAGCACCTAACTCAACAAGTGTTTCAATTAACACAGCCGTTTGAATGGTCATGTGTAAACATCCAGCAATTCTTGCTCCTTTTAGTGGCTTTGAATCACCATACTCTTCTCTAAGAGACATTAGACCTGGCATTTCTGCTTCGGCCAATTGAATTTCTTTTCTACCCCA
>CBFHYE010000203.1:0-2643 GCA_965659985.1 Roseivirga sp.
GCGACTTCGGTCAACTTTCTTTCAGATCGATAGATGGTCCATCGACTCGAAAGGATACCACCGTCTTTGTTGCTGTCGCTATAACCAAGCATTACTTCTTGGATCTTGCGATCTGTATGGGCAAAACGTTTTTGGGTAATGGGATGCTTTAAATAGGCATCCATGATTTCTTCTCCCGCCTCAAGATCCTCAATAGTCTCTAAAAGAGGGGCCACTTGGAAGGGCATATGATCTAACCCGACTTCTCTGAAGAATAAGAAAACCAATAGCAGGTCGCTCAAACTTCTGGTCATACTCACAATAAAGGAAGAGATGCCATCAGGTCCATATTTCTTTACATGATCTCTAATGACCATGAAGTATTTAAATACATTATCCGCCTCGCCTTCACAAGGTTGCTCGGGCATTAAGAAAGGTCGGCTTGTTTTTAATTCTTTATTGATAAAGTCTAGTCTCTTCTCCTCTGACCATGAAGCATATTCATGGTCTTCAAATCCTGCAGCTTTTAAAACCCAACTGAGCGCCTTTTCATGGTATGCACTATTCTGGCGGATATCGATCTTAGCTAAATGGAACCCGAAGCAGATCACTTTTCTTTCGATTGGGAATATGAATTGATCAACCGTACGTTCATCATTGATGTCTCTTAAAGATCTTTTGATCACATCGAGATCATCAAGTAATTCTTGAGGCTTATTATAAGTTGGCCTATTCTTTTCAGAGAGAGTGTTTTTGAGCTTATAAAGCATTAAGCCAGCGAATTGTCTCCATGGCTCATCAGGATTTCTTTTCACGATCTCTTCACCTTTCAAACCACAGTAATCCATTTCCTTTTCAATTCTTTCCGTGAACCATGGGGGAGTGGTTACTAAATTGTCAGAAAAGCTGATCTGTTTGATCAAGGCTTTGATCGAATCAATATGGATTTTGAGTGCTTCTCGTCTATGAACCATTAAGGTTTCAGCTGTGAATTCTGGTGTTACGAAAGGGTGGCCATCTCTATCGCCACCTACCCAACTACCAAATTCCATGACAGGAAAGTCTTTGGCTTCCTTTAGCTTTTCTTCTGAGAACCCTGCGAGCTTCCATGCGCTTTTGAGTTTACGATCGGCTAGTCCTAGTGCTACTGGGAATACGTTTCTGAAATAGTGAATAATATTATTGCGTTCATCTTCCAGGCGGGGTTTCTCTAAATAAATCTCACCCGTTCGCCACCAACGCTCTAATAAAGCCATAATGTCGTGTCGCAAGTTTTCTTTTTCAGAAACAGAGAGGTTTTGATTCTCTCTTTTTACTAACATTTTATAGAGTTCTCTGTGAATCTCAAGCACGGTGACGCGCTTTGCTTCAGTCGGGTGGGCGGTCAACACAGGTCTTACCTGTATTTCTCTTAATCGTTTGGCTATTTCTTCTTCACTATGGCCCTGAGATTTTAGGTGCTCGAGGGTTTCAGACCAAGAGCCTTGAATCTCTTCAGCCCCTACATGGTTTTCAACCTTCCTCCTGTGATGTGTTGCATTGTTTTCATCTACTAGGTTCAACAATTGAAAAGAAATGCTCAAGGCTTGTACGATCTTTTCATGACTTAAACTATCAGGTAGTTTTTCAAGTGCTTCATTGATCCACGGGAGATGAGCGGCTAATTCTTTTTCTCCTAAGCCTTCCAGAACTTCTTGAAAAGCGAGCATGAGGTATAGGAAATCAGCTTTGTTTTTTCTGGTGGATTGTTCTGATAGTTCGTCTAATGTCATGTTGGTTCGTTTTGCCTTAATATGCTGAGTAATGGGCAGTTAATAAAACGGCTGTCCAAAATATAATGGAATCGGTTGAATTCAGGTTTGAATACAACAACTGTTGAGACGTGGATTTGACTTATTCTTCACTTCCAAGGGAAGGTGCCTTTCCAATGAAAGTAGCTAGGAAAGAGTTTATAAGGATAGTTTCTAATGATGTTTTTGTAATTGATTAGTCACAGAACTAATAAACCTGACATTGCTTTCTGTAGGAATTCGGGAGCGTAAAAACACCCAGTGCGTTTTATTTTATAATTCAGCCAAAAAGATCTGTACTTAAGTATCGATCGCCTCTATCACAAACGATATGAACGATGATACCTTCGTCAATTTCATCAGCGATTTGAAGAGCTGCTTTTAATGAGCCACCCGAACTCATCCCTGAAAGTACTCCTTCGACCTTAGCAAGATGTCTGGTCATTGCTGTGGCCTCTTCTTGACTTACATCAATGACACGATCGACACGTTCTGCTTCAAAGATCTTTGGTAAAAACTCAGGGCTCCATCTTCTGATTCCAGGGATCTTTGATCCTTCTGTTGGCTGGGTACCTACGATCTGTATATCGTTATTTTGTTCCTTGAGATATCTGGAAACTCCCATAATGGTGCCTGTAGTGCCCATGGCTGATACAAAGTGGGTCACTTTTCCATGAGTGTCGCGCCAAACTTCCGGACCGGTGCTTCCGTAATGCTGTTTCCAGTTGTCGTCATTTGCGAATTGATTCAAGGTGAAGTAGCTGCCATCACTGGTCATTTCTTCGGCTAGCGTTCTTGAATATTCAATGGTTTTTTCGGCAGGTGTAAGGATGACTTTAGCACCGTAAGCTTCCATGGCAAGTACGCGTTCTCT
>CBFHYE010000204.1:0-35362 GCA_965659985.1 Roseivirga sp.
CTAAAAAGTCATTACCCGCAAATAAGGCTAATTGAATTCGATGAAAACCACGGATTTTGTGGTGGCTACAATCGCGCAATGCAATTGCTTGACTCAAAATATGTGGTACTCATCAATACAGATGTTGAAGTCACGGCCAACTGGATCGACCCTATACTAGACTATCTCAAAACACACCCTGAGGTTAAGGCAGCCCAACCTAAAGTATTGGATGACAAGATGAAGACTCATTTCGAATATGCGGGGGGCTCTGGCGGCTTTTTGGATGCTTTCGGATATCCATTTTGCCGTGGTAGAATTTTTGAAACAATCGAAGAGGACACTGGCCAATATGATAACATCACCAAGGTAGCCTGGGCCTCTGGTAGCTGTCTTTTTATAGAAAGAGAAACCTACATCAGTCTTGGTGGACTAGATGAACGCTTTTTTGCCCATATGGAAGAAATTGATCTCTGCTGGAGAATATGGAATTCAGGAAATGAAGTAGTTGTTGTACCACAAAGCAAGGTTTATCATCTCGGTGGCGGCACCTTACATAAAAGTAGCCCAAGAAAGACCTATCTCAATTTTAGAAATGGTTTAAGTTTATTGGTTAAAAACGAAGAAGCGGGCAAACTCCTTTGGAAACTACCCTTCAGGTTAGTTTTAGATTGGATCGCTTGTTTCAAGTTCTCCATTCAATCTGGACCGCAGCATGGATTAGCGATCTTAAGAGCCCATTTAGACTTTTTTAGAGAATTCAGAAGAAGTTGTCAGATGAGGCCGAAACAATTCAATAGAAATAGACCAAGATTTAAGGGTTTACTTGTTGTCTCTTACTTTATCTTCGGTCAGCACACATTCCAAGCATTAAAAAAGAGGGTATCAGAACCTAATTAAACCAAACAGGGTTCTGTCTTCTTAGGTGCTTTCTAAAATTGATCACCCAAGCTAGAGCCAAATAAATGATGATAGGAGATCCAAATGTGATGAATGACGCGTAAATAAAGAAAAGACGTATACTAGAGGTAGACAGATTTAACTTCTCCCCTAGTTTGGTACATACACCAAACGCTTGATACTCGAAAAATCTTTGGAGCCGCTTCATAACCTATAAATAAAGACAAATTTACGATTAAATTGTTAATTCAAGAATCGGAATTGAGCAAAAATTTATTAAACTTGCATCCGCTTGAAACTGCAAACTAGACGAAACAATCAATTGACAATTATGAGAAACCAATCTTTAAAGCTGGTATTTCCTTTAATGATGCTTGCACTTGTAGCCTTCACAGGAGGTTGTGCATTGCCTCAAATGATAAAGGCTGCGAAAGAGAATCAACTTACTGTGACTCCAAACCCACTTGAGGTGCATGCAGACACAGTAAAATTCGATCTTTCTGCTCAACTCCCTGCGAAGCTTTTGAAGCCGGGTAAAATATTTACTGTGAACACTTACTACAAGTATGGAACACAGGAGCTACAACTAAAAAGTGTAGAATTCAGAGCTGACGACTATCCTAACGCTGACACTCAGCCTCCACAGGTAACTGAAGAGTACATGTTTGCTTACAGTCCTGAGATGGCTAGAGGTAGCATTGAGATTCAAGGAGTTGCTTCAAATCCGAAGAATGGCTCATACAGAGATACCGACAGATTAGGTATCGCTGATGGTTTGATCACTACCTCTACTCTTGTTCAACCATCTTATGCTGCTTCATATGCAGATCATGGTTACAACGATAAAGAAGAGTTGATTCCTACAAATGTGGAATTCTTCTTCGACCAAGGAAGATCTGTATTCAAAACTTCTGAGAAGAAAAGTGATAGAGGTGAAAGATTCAGTGCATTCATCGCTGATAAAAACGTAACAAGAACAGTTACGATCACTGGTACTCACTCTCCAGAAGGTAAGGAGACTATCAACTCAGATCTTTCTGAAGAAAGAGCTGCGGCAATCGAATCTTGGTACAGAGAGCAAATGGATGCTTATGACTACCAAGGCATGGCTGACGAGATCAGATTCATCAAAAAGCCAATCATCGAAGATTGGAATGGTTTGAAATCTATGCTAGCGAGCTATAATGGCTTGAACTCTTCTCAGAAGTCTGAGTGGACAAGAATCATCAACGGAACTGGTTCTTTCGAACAAAAAGAAAAGCAACTTCAAAAGCTTTCAACTTACAAGATGGTATTTGATGAGATCTACCCTCAGTTGAGAACAGCAAAAACTGAAGTATTGACAGTTAAAGAGAAAAAGAGTCCTGAAGAGATCGCTACTTTAGCTTTGGCAATCGCTAATGGTACTCAATCTGCTGATGCACTTTCTGTTGAAGAAATGGCATATGCTGCTGCGAACAACCCTTCTTTGGAAGAAAAGCAGAAGATATATGAAGCAGCTGCTAAAAAGAATGATACTTGGGTGATCCACAACAACCTTGGTGCTGTTCATTTAGAAATGGCTATGCAAACTTCAGGTGGTGCTCAAAGAAACCACATTTCGACAGCATTGAACCACTTCCAGATTTCTAACCAAAAGAACGCTAATGTTCAAGCACAAGCGAACATGGGTGTTGCCATGGCGATGCAGAACAACCTTTGGGGTGCTCACGCCTCATTAACTAAGGCTGCTTCTATGAATCCTGGAAATGATGTAAGACAAAATATCAACGGAACTAAAGGTTATGTTGAGATCAGAGTAGGACGTTATGACCTAGCACTTCCTTCATTGAATGGTGCGGCTAGTACGACTGTGAATAATTACAACAAAGGACTTGTTCAGTTATTGACTAACGATTATTCAAATGCACAAGCTACTTTAGAAGGTGTGATCTCTAACGATAGAGGTTATGTTTGGGCACATTATGTTGCTGCTGTAGCTGCTGCTCGTCAGGACAATGAAAACAAAGTGATCGAGCATTTAACAAACGCTGTTAATGCAGATTCTTCATTGAAAGAAAAAGCAATGAATGACCTTGAATTCAGACAATACTCTGGAAATCAAGCATTCTTAGATATCATGCAATAGATCTTTCAATAGATAAAATTAGAAGCCTCTCCTTTTCAGGAGAGGCTTTTTTATGTCTTCCATTTTCTAGGCATTTCTATGTTGGGAATTGACCCCCTAATGCTTATTTTTGACCCGCAATTAAAACCAGATTCATGAGAGAGATCCAATTCAGAGAAGCCCTTAGAGAAGCCATGTCAGAAGAAATGAGAAGAGATGAAAATATCTTCTTGATGGGTGAAGAAGTTGCAGAATATAATGGTGCTTACAAAGTAAGCCAAGGGATGCTTGACGAGTTTGGTGCAAAGCGAGTGATAGACACCCCTATTGCTGAGCTTGGATTTGCCGGTATCGGTGTTGGTGCTGCAATGAACGGCCTTAGACCTATAATTGAGTTCATGACCTTCAATTTCTCTTTAGTTGCTATTGATCAGGTGATCAACTCAGCAGCCAAGATGATGTCAATGTCTGGTGGTCAATTTAATGTACCTATCGTTTTTAGGGGCCCAACAGGTAACGCAGGCATGTTGAGTTCACAGCACTCTCAAAACTTCGAGAACTGGTATGCCAATACGCCTGGTTTGAAAGTGGTTGTTCCTTCAAACCCTCATGATGCTAAGGGCCTACTAAAATCGTCAATTAGAGATGAAGACCCTGTGATCTTTATGGAATCTGAACTAATGTACTCTGACAAAGGAGAGGTGCCTGATGGCGAATACCTTTTACCGATTGGTCAAGCGCATATAGTAAAAGAAGGAACTGATGTGACACTAGTCTCTTTTGGTAAGATGATGAAAGTTGTCAATGAAGCGGCCGCAGAACTTGCCAAAAAAGGTGTCAATGCAGAAGTAATTGACCTTAGATCTGTAAGGCCTATCGACTACCCTACCCTGATTAATTCAGTGAAGAAAACCAATCGAATGGTTGTGGTTGAAGAAGCCTGGCCTCTATCATCAATAGCAACCGATCTTGCATTCAATGTGCAGAAAGATGCTTTTGACTACTTAGACGCACCAATCAAAAGAGTTAACAGCTTAGACCTTCCTCTACCCTATGCTCCAACCTTAATTGAGGAAATCTTACCAAATGTGAAGAAAACACTAGACGCAGTAGATGCTGTGATGTACAAATAAATGAAGCCCTGACCCCAGCGTCAGGGTTTTTTATATCAAATCAGTTGATTCTTACTCATAAAATGAGCCAAACTGTAAAATCCAGCTTGGCTTAAGCTCCTACTCCCTATCCTAATAAATCACATTCAGATCAGGATACTTTCGCTAATTCTGATGATTTAATACTCAACACGATCAGTCGAACATTTGACCTCACAAATGATTTCTAAGCTCAGATATTTTTGAGATTCATCAAAAAGCCTTAGATTAACGAAAGAATTAGTTGAAATGAAAAGAATCAGCATTTTACTCTTCGCTACTCTATTAGCCATATCATGTAGTGCACCTGAAAAAGAAGTAGATGAAAAGACAGAAATGCCCAACGGTGAGGAAGAAAGGGCTCCTGTACCCCAAATCTCAATCGATATCCCTGATCATCAATTTGAATTCACATCTCTAAGAATCAATGAACACATTGATGACATTGACCTGGTGGCATTTAAACACTTTGGAGAATTTTATACAGACGACTTCAGTATCTACAGCTTAGATCGTTTGGACTTTTTGGCTGAGTCTTATTACATCGATGACATCAACCTCTACTTCATTGATAACCTTTTGGTTAAAATACAGGCTTTTTTAAGAGAAGATCGTTCTTCTGAGTTTTTGAGTAAATATGGTAAGGCCACCATTTCGATAAATAATTATAGAAATAAGAAGCTTTTGGAGTCTGAAAATGTTCTACAGAGGGTAAATGGTAAGCTCCGTATCAACCAAAATCTCGATTATTATACACTTCGTTGGAATCGTTCCGATTTGGATATTGAATACATAGTAAATAAGCAAGCTGATAGCACAGCCTCGAAAGTCACTCGCCTATTGGATGATCAGAATCATAGGTTTAAACTCACTTTCAAGACCAAAGATTTCGATAATCAATTGGCTTGGGTGAAATGGGAAGCTTATAAAGAATCTAAGGGTTTGACTACTCCCGGAGATTAGGTTTTAGCGCTTACCTGCCATCCCAGCCAAATTAGCCATAGCCCGTTTGCCTCCCATCTTATTCATAGCCTTCATCATTTTACGCATTTGCGCGAATTGCTTCATCAGGTTATTTACTTCTTGAATAGATGTACCAGAGCCTGTCGCAATACGCTTTCTTCGGCTTCCATTGATCACTTCTGGGTTCGCGCGCTCATCTGCAGTCATTGACTTGATGATCGCTTCAATGGGCTTAAAAGACTCGTCATCTACATCGATTCCTTTCATTGCTTTTCCCATACCAGGTATCATGCCTAAAAGGTCTTTCATATTTCCCATTTTCTTGATCTGTTCAAGCTGAGATAGGAAATCATCAAAATCGAATTTGTTCTGACGGATCTTCTTATTGAGTTTTCTTGTTTCTTCCTCGTCAAAGGCATTTTGAGCCTTCTCTACCAAAGAAACAACGTCACCCATACCAAGAATTCGGTTTGCCATTCGATCTGGATAGAAGACATCGATCGCCTCCATTTTCTCGCCAGACGAAATAAATTTGATCGGCTTCTCAACCACCGTTCTGATCGAAAGTGCTGCACCACCACGCGTATCACCATCTAACTTGGTAAGTACTACTCCATCAAAATCTAATCTTTCATTAAAGGTCTTAGCTGTGTTAACAGCATCTTGACCAGTCATCGCGTCAACGACAAAAAGTGTCTCTTTTGGTTGAAGTGCCGCTTTTAGCGTCTCAATCTCATTCATCATCTGCTCGTCAACAGCGAGACGACCAGCCGTATCGACAATTACTGTTTTCTTACCAGTTTTCTTGGCGTATTCGATCGCATTGCTGGCTATTTCAACAGCATTTTTATTCTCTGGCTCAGCATAAACTTCAACCCCGATCTGCTCACCCAAAACTTTGAGCTGGTCGATGGCCGCAGGTCTGTAAATATCACATGCCGTCAATAAGACTTGGCGTCCCTGAGATTTTAGCATGTTAGCTAGCTTACCCGAAAATGTCGTTTTACCAGAGCCTTGAAGTCCCGAGATCAAAACTACTGCAGGATCGCCTTGAAGCTCAATGTCTTTCTTTTCTCCACCCATCAAGCGAGTAAGCTCCTCATTGGTGATCTTCACCAATAGCTGACCAGGAGAAACAGATACCAATACATTTCGACCAAGCGCTTCCTCTTTGATCTTATCCGTCACATCCTTGGCCACCTTATAGTTCACATCGGCATCTACCAAGGCACGCCTGATCTCTTTGACCGTGGTGGCCACATTGATCTCTGAAATTGAACCTTGACCTTTTAAGGTCTTAAACGCTTTATCTAACTTTCCACTTAAATTCTCGAACATATTAGGCTTATTTTGGGCTTGCAAAAATAGCTAATTTTCCCGTCTTAAAAAGCCTCATTCATGCACAAAGTCGCTTTTTGGTTTTCTAAATCCGCCTTGAATCATCATATTGAGGGCCATTTAGCCTAAATCATATGAAGCCCATTAAGTTTCAAAAAGACATACTCCCCCATTTATTGGCTGTGACCGCTTTCTTGGCCATAACCATCTTGTTCTTTAGCCCCATTTATTTTGATGGAAAGGCGCTTAACCAAGGAGATATTGCTCAATGGGAAGCCAGTGCTCAAGAACTAGTTGAATACCGCGAAGCAACTGGAGAAGAAGGTCTTTGGACCAATTCCATATTTGGTGGAATGCCTGCTTATCTCATCAGCGTAAAATGGGGCAACGGGCTGATCAAGTTCGCACATGCGGTATATACTTTCGGCTTACCACACCCAACAAGGATCATTTTCGCTTCAATGCTTTCTTTTTACATCATGCTCCTTTGCTTTAAAGTAAGGCCTTATATCGCCATCATGGGAGCCATTGCCTTTGGTTTGTCATCCTACAATATTATTGGTTTAACAGCAGGTCATAACGCACGTATATCAGCAGTCTCTTTTATGCCTTTGGTAATGGCTGGAATTCATCTGGCCTTTGGTAAAAATAAGTGGCTTGGTGCGGGTTTAACTGCTTTGGCCTTGGCCATGGAAATAAGAGTCAATCATTTACAAATCACATATTACCTGGCATTTATTGTTGGTATTTATGGCCTGATCCGGTTGATCGAATTTTCAAAAACCCAACAACTCAATGTATTCTTTAAGCGACTGGGTTTACTCGTGATCGCTGCGGTTTTAGCTGTTGGTAGCACTTTCGGTGAGCTCTATTCTACTTATGAATATGGAAAATATTCCAATAGAGGTCAATCAGAACTTACCCAACAAGCCAATCAAGAAATGAATGAGGATGGCCTATCAGCCACCTATGCTTTCCAATATTCAAATGGCATATGGGACCCTTTCACTCTTTTTATCCCTAATACATTAGGTGGCCCCGGTCCTTTTCCTGAAGAAGGGGAATTAGCCGCCTTCCTTGATCAACAAGGATTACGAGGCGCTCAAAAGCAACAATACCTTAGGGGAATCCCTACTTATTGGGGAAGTGAGAGCGCCACCACTTATTATGCCGGGGCTATCATGATATTTTTAATGGTGCTCGGCATACTTCTATTAGACAGAAAATATACTATTTGGCTTTTAGCTGTTGCCTTTCTTGGAATCGTATTCTCATATGGGAGAAACCTACCTGGATTTAACTACCTCATGTTTGATAATTTCCCAGGTTACAACAAGTTCAGGTCCGTAACCTTTACCATGGTGATGCCGATTTTTTCTTTTGCTTTGATGGGATGTTTGGCTTTGGAAAAACTGATGTCCGAGAAATTCGACAAATCGCGTCAAAAGAAATTAATGATCGCCATTGGCTCAACGGCTGGCCTTGCTCTTCTTCTGGCCTTGGGCGCAGGTATGTTTGGCTTTAGATCTGGCTTTGACAGCAGATTACCTGCAGAAATGCTAGATGCAGTCCAAGCAGATAGAAAATCATTACTCAGAATCGATGCCTTCCGCACTTTTGGACTCATAGCCGCTTTTGGTCTTGTCCTTTACTTCATGCTAAAGAAAATGGTGAAACCCGCAGTCGCATGCGCCTTGTTGGTGCTGATTGCATCTGTGGATATCATTGCTGTAAGTAATCGATTCATACAAGGCGCCAACTATACAACGCCTGCTCGTGCTACCTTGCGAGTCGCAAGCCCAGCAGATCAATACATTCTCCAAGACAAAGAGCTAGGAGATCGCGTATTAGACCTAAGCTCACCTTCTTTCTATGATGGTCGAGCATCTCAATTTCATCAACTTGTAAACGGCTATCACGGAGCTAGAATCAGAAGATATCAAGAGATCATCGACAATGGACTGATATCAGAATTTCAAGAAGCTTCCAATGGAAATTTAGCTGGTTCTCCACTCTTGAACATGTTGAACACTAAATACCTCATTCAAAATCCGAGTGATGTTTCGGGTGTAGTAAAAAACAACAATGCACTAGGCTCTGCTTGGTTTGTAGGAAATGTGGTAAAAGCAGCCAATCCTGATGAAGAATTCAACCAGACACTGAATTTGACCAACCCAGGTTCAATTGCTGTGGTGCCTTCTGGTGAAGTAAACGATCAAGTTGGAACTTCCTTAGGCACCATCAACCTGACTGAATACCACCCAGGTTATTGGAAATATGAGAGCAACAATAGCGGAGATGGCTTTGCTGTCTTTTCAGAGATCTATTACCCGAAAGGCTTCAAGGTCACTATTGATGGAGAACCCGTGCAAATGACCAAAGCCAATTACATCCTCAGAGGACTTGAGGTTCCTGCTGGTCAACACACCATCGAGTTCGAATTTGCTCCTAAAATCTATGCGATCGGTAGCCCGATCATGATGGTGATGAGTATTTTAGTCTTGCTCAGTTTTGCAGGTGGTGTTTACATGAGCATCAAGAAAGACTAGCATAATGGGCGATCAAAGGTGCTGATGTCTTTTGCCAATTATACTTTTCTAGCACAGCCTTTTTACCGTTTTCTCCCAATGCGCTGGCTCTTGGAGGGTTCTTGTAAAGATCGAGTAGCTTCTCAGCCATATCAGCTGGGTCATCAGCTTTGTGGATCAATCCACATTGGCATTCCTCGATGATGCTGACTTGGGCAGGGCAATCACTTGCCAAAACTGGTCGTTCACCCGCCATATACTGGAAAAGCTTATTTGCCAAGGTAGTATCGTGATGCTTATTCCGTTTTAGAGGTGAAATACAGACTTCAGCACCTTTGATATAGGATGGAAACAGAGATACGTCTTGCCAACCTTCAAATAACACATTGGCACTTAAACCCTCCTCATCTACAATATCGTGCAAAGATTGATCTTCAGTGCTTTTCCCCACAATCACTAGCTGAGCTTGAGGCACCTCAGCTAAAATCAACTTGAGCGCCTTCATGGCCGTATCTAAGCCTCTCCTGAGACCGGTATCACCCACGTAAACAATATCAAATCCCTTTTTATACTTCTTAATGATTTTCTTTTCGATAGGATAATTAAGATACAACTCTGGTTCAATCGTATTTGGCAGAGCAATGAATTTATCAGGATCACATCCTGTCTCGCTTACCGCGACATCAATAGCCTCAGGGGTTACCATCACCACCTTTTTCGCTCTTTTGATCAAATCATTTTGCGCCTCACGCCACCGGTCGATAGAGATCAACCATTTACCGGGTGCTTTCTGAAGATGAGGATAAAACTGCATGATCTCAGGTCGGTTTTCATGGAGATCAAGCGTAAGCGGCATGTTATAATAGGCATCATTCACATCCATCACAGCCTTTGCGATGAGCATATCATGCACGTGCAATGCTTCTGGTTTAACTTTTTCTATAAACTCCTTAACTTTTTTTCTAATCTTCCGATGAAACCAGGGCCAATCGTAAGCCAATGCTGAAGACTTATACAACAGTTGATTTGTAGGCACTCGGTAAACCTTTATGCCATTCACGTCTTCCATCAAAGGGGTTAACCCCTTGAAATTCAAAGAAAACATATGCACCTCGTGCCCTGCTTTGATCAAGGAATAGGCCTCATTCTCAACCCTTGAATCAGGAGGAAAGCTTTGATCTAGAAATACCGCAATGCGCATGTTGCAATTTTGAAGTTCTGTCCAAATATGCAAAGTAAAAGGTTTATTAACCGTCTTTTCTTAAGTTCGCCTTAAGAATGGAAGATAAGCTCACAAGGTTTTTGGACATCAAACAACAAATTGAACGCAAACCTTTTGCCAAAAGAAACATTAGTGCACAAAAGCACGAAGGGCTCAAGTATTTGCAGTATCGATTGATGCGGCCATTTCTAAAAATGGACTACCTGCGTTACCAAAAACGAAACCCAACATTGCCATGGCTTGCGCCTGATGCCATTTATCTTTTAGATCAATTACTTGATGGAGGAAAAGGTCTTGAATTTGGTAGCGGAAGAAGCACCTTATTCTTTTCAGGAATGGTTGAGCAATTGGATAGTGTGGAGCATCACGAGGCATGGTATCACAAGGTGAATGAGTCCTTATCAAAAAAAGGAATTGAAAACACAACATTGCATTTTTTACCAGCTGAAGAGGTTTTTGAAATGCCTGATCTAAGCAGCGAAGAGCAGATATTTTTAACTGCTGAAAAATTCCCTGTGAAGGATGAAATATTTTTAGCGTATACGGGAATATTGGATTCATTTGAGGATGAGTCTTTGGATTTCATATTGGTTGATGGTCGAGCACGGAGAACTTGTGCACTAAAGGCTGGTCAGAAATTAAAACCTAATGGCTTATTAGTGCTTGATAACTCCGAGCGGGTAAGATATCAAGAAGTCCACGAACAGTATAAGAATTACCCCTCCATAGTTACTACTACAGGTTTAACAGATACTACCATCTGGATCAAAGCTTAATGGGAATCATCATCAAGCAGAGCATTCGTTCCTCTATCTTCTCCTATATCGGAGTGGTGATAGGATACATTAATGTACTTTGGCTTTATCCATTTTTTCTTGAAGCTGACCAAATTGGTCTTTTTAGGATCATTCAAAGCAGCGCCTACCTACTTGCCACTTTTGGGCAATTTGGAATGGGCTCCACTTTGGTAAAATTTTTCCCTCAGTACAAGAAAGAAAAAGGACTACTTGGATTTGCCATGTTGGCTTCTTCCATTGGCTACCTTGTTCTGTTAGGCTTTTGTCTACTCTTCAAAGGCAGCATAACCAGCTATTTCGCAAAAGAATCAGCACTATTTGTCGAGTACTTTCAAATCTCATTGATCATCACCTTTCTATTGATCCAGTTTCAAGTACTTGAAGCCTATTGCAGAAGCATCTTAGATATTGCCATGCCTACCTTTTTAAGAGACATTGGCATCAGAATATTCACGACATTATTCGTCATATTGTATGCTTTTGACTACCTCAATTTTGATCAATTAGTCTGGTCTTTTGCAGCGACTTTCTTACTCATGAGTCTGGCACTTTTAGTATATCTAGCTACTAAAAAGAAGGCCTCTTTCTCTATGAATTTCTCGTTCCTAGACAAAACAAGTCTGAGGAAAATGCTGAATTTCGGAGCTTATGCCCTACTTGGTGCTGGGGGAACTCAAATTATTTTACAGATCGATAGCATCATGGTCAGTGGAGCACTGGGGCTTGATGAAACCGGAATTTATACTATCGCCTTCTTTATTGGCACTGTCATTGAATTACCCAAGCGAGCCATTGCCCAATTAAGTATGTCTTTGTTGTCTCAAAACTTTAAAAACAATGACATGGCCGCTGTTAAAAAGCTTTATCAGCAAACCTCTATCAATCAATTTATCATTGGGGCCTTGCTACTACTAGGCATCTGGTCAAACCTAGAAAGCGTCTATCATTTTGTACCGAATGGAGCGCTTTATCAACAAGGCTTTTATGTGGTTTTGTTTATCGGCCTAGGCAAACTTTCAGATATGCTATTCGGAGCCAACGGAGAGATTATTGTCATGTCGAAATACTATCGCTTCAATGTCCTATCGGTGCTGATCTTGGCCTTGCTCACCATTGTTCTAAACCTCTACTTAATTCCTGTTTATGGTATTAGAGGAGCTGCACTGGCTTCTTTTCTTGCCATGTTCTCATTTAATCTAATAAAGTACCTTTTCGTCTGGATTAAATTCCGCATACAACCTTTTAGTAAAAAAACCTTTTTGGCTTTCTTGATCACGGCTTTGGTTTATGTTGGGCAGCTTCAGCTCCCCTCTTTTGACCTTCCTTTAGTCGATTTGATCATTCGATCTTCCTTAATTGGGATTATTTTCCTTGGTTTAATGATCGGACTTAAGATCTCACCTGAGATTAATGGGTTGTTTTTCAGGTCATTGCGCATGATCAAACTCATTAAGTAACGCGACCAAAGACTTTGTGATCTCTTCTCGAGAATACTTTTCAATACCCTCATACTTAAAATCTACACCAAAATTTCCTTGTAAAATTTGATCCACGACCGCTCGAATCTCCTCTTCATCATTATAATCTATCATCATACCGCTACCCGTTTCCTTTAGGATGTGAGCAACATCGCTTGTAGGATCTCCAAAAGCTAGAATAGGCTTTTTCTGAGCTAGATATTCAAATAATTTACCGGGCAATTGAGAATTAGATTCCTTGGAATTAGTTTGAAGTAAAAGCAATATATCAGCAGAATTATATTCCTCTTGAAGTTCATGGTATGGTAAAGAAGAACTTACTTCGAGTGATTCTGACAGCCTTTTCTTTTCCTTGATAAAGGCTAATACCAAAGCACTATTGATACCTGTGAGTTTGAGTTTCAATTCAAACTTACCTTCTGCAAGGGCATTTTCTAAAAGATTGAAAAAGGTCTTTGGAAGCCTATTTTCATTTAGCATACCAAGATGCAAAAGGGTCGTCTTCAGACTGTCTTTCTCTTCTTCCTGAGAAGTAGTCCGCACTAGATCAAAACCGTTGGTAAATACGGCTGTTCTTCTTGCTCCTAACCTTTTGAAGTCCTGACCTGCCTTATCCCCCGTTGCCAATGTGACATCAGCTACTTTCAATACTTCTTCTTCAAGCTTTCGATGTTTCTTTTTCGTAAAAGGAAGTAGGTCGAATTTTTTAAGGATGTCCCACTCGGTCCAAGGATCACGAAAATCGGCAAACCATGTAATGGCTGGATTATGATATTTTAATTTTAGTCCGATCAAATGCAGACTGTGAGGTGGCCCGGTAGTAATGACATGCTTCACACCATTGGTCCTAATGAGGTCATTTAGATAATTCACTGAGGGTTTCACCCAGAACCTTCTCGGATCAGGAATGAAAAGATTACCTCGAATAAATATGCTCATCTTTTTTAACAGTCCGTTTGACCGATCTTCTAGGATCTGCCCCTGTTTGAGCTTTTTCGTGCCCGTTAGTCTCTTAAAAAGACCGTAAGGTTCCCAGATCGGAAACTTCAATACATCAACATCAGGGTTTATTTCATTCAAAAGGCTTTCATCCTTGAGGTCGAATTGAGGGTTTTCTGGTGTAAAAACCATAGGGTCCCACCCATACTTTGGAAGGTACTTCGTGAATTTCAGCCATCGTTGCACACCAGCACCACCGCTGGGCGGCCAGTAATAGGTGATGATCAGTATTTTCTTATGCTCTCCCACGAAGACGTAATGCTTACTTGCAAATAAGCTTAAAAAAACATTATTTCAGGCACTTTAACGGTCAAACTCAAATTTTAAACTATGGGATTCATTCCAATCTTTGTCGCATTACTTGGGCTAATCTTGCTTTACTCCATTTATACATACAATCAGATCAAACCTAGGAAGGCCAGACTGAATCAAGTGGTTGACCAAATGGCAGCCAATAGTAGCCAACGTAAACAGAGTATTTTCCAATATACTTCTCAAAACCCCGAGTCTTCTCTCAATGAAGCTCAAGAGGTTTTGAAAAAAACATCAACAGATAGGTTTCAAAGCTTCAACAAAGAGGAAGAGTTGATCAAAGTAATTGATGAGGGACTAGCTGGATTATCAGACGAAGCCCTTAAGGTGGACCTAAAAAAGGCAAATGAGTCACAAGCGCAACTTATGAAAAACCTAAAGCTGTTTGCCGCTGATTACAATAGAATGATCAAAGAGCCACCTGCTAGTTTTGTCGCCTCAGTCTTCGGTTTTAAGACCTTTTAGTCTTTCATCAATAAGCCTCTCAATTTCTTGGAGCGATGAAGGGTGAAACCAATACGTGTTATCATCTCTTTTGAACCATGTCATTTGACGCTTGGCATATCTTCTTGAATTTCTTTTGAGTAGCCTTATGGCTTCTTCTCTATCATATTCTCCATTGAGATAACCGAAGATCTCTTGGTAACCAACCGTTTGTAGCGCATTCAACTCCTTTCGCGGATAAAGCTTTTCAGCCTCTTCAAAAAGGCCTTGCGCAATCATTTGATCCATGCGTAGGTTAATTCGCTCATATATGACCTCTCGGTCCATTTCCAAACCGATTTTTAATATTTCAAATGGTCGTTGAACCCTTTTCCGTTTGCGAAAAGTAGTAAATGTTTTACCTGTAGCCAAGATTACCTCTAGCGCTCTGATGAGGCGTTGAGGGTTTTGTTTATCCACCAAATTGTAGTATTCAGGGTCTTTTGCTTCGAGCATTTGTTGTAAAAACCTCAGCCCTTCTTTTTCAAACTGTCGATTGAGATCTTCTCTATATTCAGGAGAAATTTCAGGAAATTCATCCAGGCCCTTACAAACCGCATCCACATAAAGTCCAGACCCACCGACCATAATAGCCAATGGCTGCTGCATGAAGATCTTCTCAAGAATCATCAAGGCGTCCTTCTCAAATTGACCTACAGAATAGTTTTCAGCAATGGATAGATTATTCACCAAGTGATGAGGGGCGGCAGTAAGTTCGATGCTCGAAGGCTTTGCCGTTCCAATCTCCATTTCTTTGTAAAATTGTCTTGAATCTGCCGAAATGATCTCAGCCTGATACTTTTGAGCCAATCTGATGGATAAAGATGTCTTCCCTACGGCTGTAGGGCCTACGATCACAATTAGAAGTGGCTTTTTCTCTGGAGAATTCATTTGCCCGCAATATCATGATTCTTGAACTTTAATTGAAGAATTAATAGGTTGCATCATTCAAGGATGAAAGAAATCAATCAGAAAACCATTTCAACATTACTCAATCATCTTTCACATGATGATTATGCAGACTTGGTCATAGATTTTATAAACGAAACAAGAGAGCATCTACAAGATCTAAAGAATGAGAGAGATAGCTTAAGTAAAGCAGATAAAGTAAGATTGGTGCATAGTATAAAAGGTAGTGCTGCCTCGCTAGGGTTTGACCGGCTATCATATGAATCATCCATTCTTGAAGAGGCACTAAAAGCAAGCGATATCAATAAAAATTCAACTATCTTTGACAACTACAACAAGTACGTCCTGAAATTTTTATTAAATATTATTAATCATTACGAGCTTAATGACAGAAGTGGATTATAAAAAAGTGTTAGTGGCGGAAGATAGTTCTGTTATTCAGAACCTCCTGAAAAAGATTTTACTCTTTGAAAATTGCAAGATCTCTTCGGCTAAAGATGGTCAACAGGTTTTGGATATGTTCGAAAAAGAGAGTTTTGACCTAGTGATCATGGACATTAACCTTCCAAAAGTGGATGGACTAGAGGCTACTAAAAACATTAGGGCAAAAAGTGCGATTCCAATCATCGGCATCTCTGGGAATGCTAAAAACTTACCCGAAGAGCAGTTTTTCGAAGCTGGAATGAACGAGTATATGCAAAAACCACTAGATTATGATAAATTGATCGAAATGGTTAAAAAACACACTGCATAAACAATGACGATAAAGTACACGAAACAATTCCTCAATAAGCTTGAAGATATTTTTGCGGAATCTGATTACGTGTTACGGTATGAAAAAGGCAGCTTCAAATCAGGCTATTGCTTACTCAATGACACCAAGATTGCCATTGTAAATAAATACTATACAACAGATGGAAAGATCAATGTATTGATCGATATCTTAAAAGCAATAGAGATCGACCGCAGTGGGCTTTCACACAAGAATGCTGACCTACTTGATCAACTGTCTCAAACGACTTTAGAACTTTGAAGATAACCATACTTGGATCTGGTACCTCACAAGGTGTCCCTGTAATTGGGTGTCATTGTGAGGTCTGCGGATCACTTGATTTCAGAGACAAAAGATTAAGGTCTTCTATTCATCTTGAAGTTGATGGGAAGAGCTTCGTGATAGATTCAGGCCCTGATTTCCGGCAACAAATGCTTCGAGAGCGTATAGAAAAGCTTGATGCCTTGATATTCACACACGAGCATAAAGACCATACAGCTGGCATGGATGATATTCGCTCATTTAACTTTCTGCAAAAGAAAGACATGCCGATTTATGGAAGGTCGCACGTAATTGAGCAACTCAAACGAGAGTTTGCCTATGTTTTTAGCGCCTCAAAATACCCAGGTGTTCCTCGAGTTCGAGTACATGAGATTGAAAACCAAGCCTTTGATGTCGAAGGAATTATGGTACAGCCTATTGAGGTAATGCACTATAAACTACCTGTTTTCGGTTACCGAATTAAAGACTTTGCCTACATCACCGATATGAAGACTATCAGTGATAAGGAAGTCGAAAAGCTCAAAAACCTAGATGCCTTAGTTTTGAATGCGTTACAAAAAACTGAACATTTGTCACATCTGACCCTCGAAGAAGCCATTGCTTTTGCAGAAAAAATTGGTGCAAAAAAGACTTATTTCACCCACTTGAGCCACAGAATGGGGAAACATACTGAAGTAGAAAAGGAACTTCCGGAAAATATTCTGATTGCCCACGATGGGCTCCAGATTAGTCTTTAACTATTTCGCCACGTTTAACTTGATCGTGTTTGTTCTCCCTTTCGCCTTAATGGGCATTGAAGCAGTGGTTAGGAAAACATCTCCACTATTTAAGTAACCATGATCTTTCAATATCTTTTCCTGATCCTCAAAGGTCATATCAGTTGTTTCGATCTTATCGTAAAAGAAGCCTTGTACACCCCACACTAAACTTAGCTTGGGAATCAAATTCTTATTTGGGGTGAAAATAAAGATCTTAGCATGAGGGCGATGTGAGGACAATTTAAAAGCCGTATAGCCTGAGAATGTATTCCCAATTAATCCTTTTGCATTCACGCTCTCACTAAATTTACAAGCGGTAAGCATCAAGTTATCATTCAAGAAAGTATCGCTTTCAGGGTTAGGATCATAAAAATGATTATAGATCCCTGCCGCTCCTTCAACAGCACCAATTGTTTTAGCCATAGACTCTACGGCCTGTATTGGGTATTTGCCTGCTGCTGTTTCTGCCGACAACATCATGGCATCAGCGCCATCTAAAACGGCATTAGCCACATCATTAGTCTCCGCACGTGTAGGCCTAGGATTACCGATCATGCTTTCCATCATCTGTGTAGCAATGATCACTGGCTTGGCTGCCATATTACATTTCTCAACGATCATTTTTTGCGCCATCGGCACCTCTTCCATCACGATCTCAACTCCAAGATCACCTCTAGCAACCATGAGCGCATCTGATTCTTCGATGATCTCATCAATATTCTGCAAGGCTTCAGGCTTCTCGATCTTTGCAACCACTCGAATGTCTTTGCCTGATTTCGCTATTCTTTCTTTAATGTCTCGAATATCATCTCCACTTCTCACAAAAGATAAGGCGATCCAATCCACATCATTCTCTAAACCGAACGCGAGGTCCTCAATGTCTTTTTCTGTCAATGCTGGCGCGGAAACCTTAGTAAATGGTAGATTAATTCCTTTACGAGACTTCAAGATGCCACCATACTTTACTTCACAAACGACATCGTTGCCCTTTACCTCTTTCACTGCGAGCTCGAGATTACCGTCATCAATCAGAATCATATCTCCCGCTTTAACGTCATTTGGGAGATTCTTATAGGAAGTACTCACGCGCTCTGATGTTCCTTCACAAGTATCTGTAGTGATCACGATCTCATTCCCTGGCTCTATCGGTACACCATTATCTTTGACCATTTCCACCCTGATTTTTGGACCCTGAAGATCTTGAAGAATAGCAATATGACTACCTAAATCATCATTTACTTCTCGGATATTCTTGATTACTTCCTTATGAATGCTGTGCTCTCCATGAGAGAAGTTTAATCGAAAAACATTCACTCCTGCTTTTGCAAGTTTGGTGAGCATCTCTTTGGTGTTACTGGCAGGACCAACAGTGGCTACGATCTTAGCGTGATTCTGGGTCTTAAAGTGAGTCATCTTAGAAAATTAAGTTGTCGCGTGATTTCAATGTCTTCAAATCTACCTTTATCGCGAATTGCACGAAAGGTATTTGTCTGATTTTGTTAAAGAAAACGTTTTCATCGAAAGTACTGGATTCGTTTTCCAACATAATTAAGTAGTCGAATTGCTTCATTTCTGGAAGTAAAAAAGCATCATAAGAATCTTCAGAAACTTCAGCTCTATTCTTCAATATTCTAAATTTAGAATATTCATCTTCATGGAGATAATGTACTATATTGATGTGCTTAGACCGATTAAATTCAATATCGAGCTCTTGAGTCCTCTCAAAATTGAAGCCCTCATTCGTGTTCAAATACCAAGCGATCTTGTACGATTTCACGTTAGCATTGAGGGCAAAAAGCGAAAAGTCAAAATCGTAAACTACCTCTAATTTGTTCTTGCTCATAAACCCTCAAAATTACTCGAAAATGGCTTTTTTCGACCTTGAACAAGTTTAAATATTTTGTTTGACATTATTATTAAATTGCATTTCTTTGCAGCGAGTTTTAACTAAAAATTATCCAAAATGTCAGAAATTGCATCTAAAGTTAAGAGCATCATCATTGATAAGCTAGGTGTCGAGGAGTCTGAAGTTACTCCTGAGGCAAGTTTTACTAACGACCTCGGAGCTGATTCTCTTGATACTGTAGAATTGATCATGGAATTCGAAAAAGAATTCAACCTTTCAATTCCAGACGATCAAGCTGAGAACATTGCCACAGTTGGTGATGCAATCTCATATCTTGAAGCTAACGTTCAATAATATCTATATTTACGACTCATTAATATGCAATTAAAAAGAGTTGTAGTAACCGGGCTAGGCGCACTTACTCCTATTGGCAATGATCTCAATTCGTATTGGGATGGTTTGACAAAAGGCGTAAGTGGTGCAGGTCCGATCACTCGTTTTGATCCTGAGCATTTCAGAACCAAATTCGCTTGTGAGGTTAAAAATTATGATCCGTTGGATCACTTTGACCGCAAGGAGGCGAGAAAAATGGATCTGTTCACCCAATTCGCAATGATATCTTCTGATGAAGCTGTCATTGATGCGGGACTAGACCTCGAAAAATTAGACCTGAATAAAGCGGGTGTGATCTGGGGTTCTGGTATCGGTGGTATCAAAACGTTTCAAGAAGAGGTAGAAGGTTTTATTGCAAACGGAAGAAAACCAAGATTCAACCCCTTCTTCATTCCAAAAATGATCAGTGACATTGCCTCGGGTATGATCTCTATGAAATATGGATTTCATGGCCCCAACTTTGTAACTGTATCTGCATGTGCATCGGCAACCAATGCCATGATCGATGCCATGACCTACATCAAATTGGGGAAAGCCAATGTGATGATCACCGGAGGTTCAGAAGCCGGTGTTACCGAAGCTGGAATGGGTGGCTTTAATGCTATGAAGGCCCTTTCCGAAAGAAACGACTCTCCTGAAACAGCCTCAAGACCTTTTGACAAGGACCGCGATGGATTCGTTTTAGGGGAAGGATCAGGTGCGTTGATCCTTGAAGAGTACGAGCACGCCAAAGCTAGAGGGGCAAAAATCTATGCTGAGATTGTGGGAGGTGGTATGTCTGCCGATGCCTATCACATTACTGCTCCTCACCCTGAAGGATTAGGTGCATATAATGTGATGATCAATGCGTTGGAAGATGCTCACCTAAACCCTGAGGATATCGACTATGTGAATGTGCATGGTACGTCTACGCCATTGGGTGATGTCAGTGAAGTACTTGCTATTGAAAGAGTTTTTGGCGACCACGCCTACAAACTCAACATTAGCTCCACAAAATCTATGACTGGACACCTATTGGGTGCTGCAGGGGCTATCGAAGCTATTGCAAGTGTCATGGCGATCAAACATCAAATCGTTCCTCCAACGATCAATCATTTTACCGATGATGAACGATTCGATTCTAAACTGAATTTCACTTTTAATAAAGCACAAAAGCGAGAAGTTAAGGCTGCTTTAAGTAATACCTTCGGTTTTGGTGGCCACAATACATCTGTTGTCTTTAAGAAAATTGACTAAGAGTGCGGTCCATTTTTAGCCGTGTCAATCATATTTTCCTACAAAAAAGCAAAGAAGATAAGAAGCTTTTCCGAGCAATCAGGATAATTACGGGTTGCCGGCCATTTAATATTCGGCCATACCGTATTGCTGTGCAACATACCTCCGTTGCTAAATCTGTCAGTAAAAACTTCAAAGAATCTAACGAAAGACTGGAGTATTTAGGAGATGCCGTATTAGGTATGGTGGTCGCAGAATACTTATTCAAAAAATACCCTTTTAAAGATGAGGGCTTTCTTACCGAAATCAGGTCTAGAATAGTAAGTAGAGATTCTTTAAATACAGTTTCAAAGAAGATTGGTGTACCCGACATCGTCAAATTCGACAGAAGAAGGAAAACCCCAAACTCTCATAAGTCTCTATATGGCAACGCCTTAGAGGCAATAGTGGGTGCTATATACGTTGATCAAGGTTACCAAAAGTCTAAGAAATTTATCATAAGAAAATTACTTAAACCACATTATGATATTGATGAGATCATCAGTACGACTAAGAATTATAAGAGTAAATTGATCGAGTGGTGTCAAAAACAGAGCAAGTCACCAAACTTTAACCATATTCAAACTATTGATAAAGGGTATTATAAAGAGTTTATTATCGAACTTTGCCTTGATGAAGAACCAATCTCAAAAGGGCATGGTTTAAGCAAAAAGAAAGCAGAGCAAGATGCAGCAAGAGAAGCGTGCACGAAGCTCAAAATCGAATAATGCGAACATATAGGATAGGATGTGGCACAGTGAATCAGACTCCTCTCGATTGGAGGGGCAACATTGAACACTTAAAAGCTGCTATCAATGAAGCTAAGGATGCACATATCGAAATTCTCTGCCTTCCTGAACTTAGCATTACTGGCTACGGTTGTGAGGATCTATTCTTAAGTGAATGGCTGCCTAAAAAAGCCTTATCACTTGTTCCTGAACTCCTCGAAGAAACTGAAGGAATCTTTACCACTTTCAATATTCCAGTACCCTACAATGGGAAAACCTATAATTGTGCTCTGGTCGTCCATGACCAAGAAATATTAGGTATCTACGCAAAGCAATTCATGGCGCTTGATGGAGTGCACTATGAACCCAGGTGGTTTGAGCCCTGGCCTATTGGAGTCGTTGAAGAGATTGAGCTTTGGGGTAATAAATATCCAATTGGTGATCTGACCTTCGATTATGGCGAATGGAAGATTGGATTTGAGATCTGTGAAGACGCCTGGAGAGGAAATGATCGCCCAGCTTGCAGATTGGTCCAAAAGGGTGTAAATCTAATACTTAATCCCAGTGCAAGTCATTTCGCTATGGGCAAAACGCATGAGCGAATCGAACTGGTAAAAGATTCATCAAAATCATTTAACTGTACATATGTTTATGCCAACTTACTAGGTAATGAAGCCGGTCGAATGATCTATGATGGAGAGATGTTAATCACTCAAGATGGGAAACTAGTGCTTAGAAATGACCTTCTCTCGTTTAAGAATCATCAAGTTAAATTCATTGACCTATCGCCAGACAAAGTTTCTACCAAAAATATAGTTGAACCAGCAACTAAAGAGGAAGAGTTCCCACGAGCTGCGGCTTTAGCACTTTATGATTATTTAAGAAAGAGTAAAACAAAGGGCTATACTTTGTCCTTGAGCGGAGGGGCAGATAGTGCTACATGCGCTGTAATGGTCGCTGAAATGGTCAAGCGAGGCATCAAAGAACTTGGAAAACCAGCCTTTCTTGAAAGACTTCAACGCGCTGACCTTACAGACTCTTCTGAAAAAGAAATCGTGGGCGCCTTATTCAACACGGCTTATCAAGGGACAATTAATTCAAGTGAAACCACGTTGAATGCAGCCCGAAAACTAGCAGAGTCAATTGGAGCCAAATTCTACAATTGGACAATTGATGAAGCCGTCAACGCCTACACTCAAGAAATTGAGCAGGCACTCAACCGTGAACTTACTTGGGATCAGGACGATCTAGCTCTACAAAATATTCAAGCAAGAGCGAGAAGTCCCATCATTTGGATGCTAACGAACATTACTGGTACACTCCTACTGACCACATCCAACCGAAGCGAAGGTAATGTTGGATATACAACCATGGATGGAGACACCAGCGGCAGCCTAGCACCTATCTCTAGTGTTGACAAGCACTTCATTAGACAATGGTTAAAATATGCTGAAAAAGAATTGGGTTATGTTGGGCTTTCAAATATCAATGCCCTTCCTCCTACTGCCGAATTAAGACCACAAGATCATCAGCAAACCGATGAAGATGACCTAATGCCGTATCATATCATGGTCGAGATCGAAAAATTAGCCATTCGAGACCACAAGTCTCCAAAAGAGGTTTTGGATGAGCTCCTCCCTAAATCACTCGAAAGTGATGACTTACTAAAAACACACATTAAAAAGTTCTTTAGACTTTGGAGTCGTAACCAGTGGAAAAGAGAGCGACTGGCCCCAGCTTTTCATCTTGATGAATTCAATGTTGATCCACGAACCTGGTGCCGCTTCCCCATACTTTCTGCCGGTTATCAGGAAGAGCTTGAAGAACTTTAGGCATTTGTAATAGCCTTTATCCATTTCCTCTATATTTGCTTCATATACCTATTTATTATGCTAGCATACATCGTTTGGGACCCCATGCGGGAAATCATCAAAGGCATTCAGCCGCCAGTTTGGTACAGTGTACTTTTTGCCGCTGGATTTGTGATCGGCTATCAGATCATGATCAGAATCTTCAAAAAAGAAGGGCATTCTGCGCAGGATGTAGATACCCTCACCGTGCACATGGTCATTGCGACAATCATAGGTGCTAGGTTTGGTCACTTAGCCTTTTACGAACCTGAACGCTTTCTGGCAGATCCATTGATGTTCTTTCGAACTTGGGAAGGCGGACTGGCGAGCCATGGAGCAGCCATAGGTATTTTGATCGCTCTTTTCGTATATAGCAATTATGTGATCAAGACGAGTTTATTCCCTCCTAAATTCAAAGCTAAAAAACAAAAAAGGAAAGGACAGAACTACTTATGGATAGTCGATAGAGTCGTGATCACTGTCGCTCTAGCAGCTGTTTTTATTAGGCTGGGTAATTTTGTTAACTCTGAGATCGTAGGCAAACCGACTGAAGCCAACTATGGTGTGGTCTTTGGGCGAGTAGCTGAAGAATTGTTTGAAAAAGCAAACTTTGGTATTGAATCAGCGGAAGCCTCAAAAGGTAGTGGCGAAGCGCTTGAACCCGGTATAGTTCCTGTAGACCTAAAGCTCGTTTTTGAGAACACGAGGCTGGAAGAAACTTCGGCCAGAAATCTCGTTGAAAACAACATTAGAAGTAGCTTGATCAACAATACTGCAATAACAAAACATTACAAGCAGCCCAATGAGCCACTTAACTATGACATCACTTTCGAAGACAGAAAACTTGTTGCGACTGTACACACCTATGGCATTAGCAGGCACCCCACTCAATTGTATGAATCACTTACTAGCCTGATCCTATTTTTCATTTTATTCGGTCTATGGGGTAAATACAAAGAAAAAATTCCTGATGGCTTGTTCTTAGGCATATTTTTGATCTGGATCTTTGGTTTAAGGTGGTTCCATGAGATATTTAAAGAGAACCAAGTCGCTTTTGAAAACGAAATGACCTACAATATGGGTCAGTTACTAAGTATTCCGTTGATTGCGTTAGGGGTTTTCTTGTTGATAAGAGTCTTTATTAAAGCACAAAAATCTTAACCCTTAAATAATTTGCTCAGAAACGCCTTTCACATAACGTGCTTGTTTTTGATTGGTATTTCCTATGCCTTTGCCCAAAAACCTCAAGATAATGCGATCGATGCGATCTCGGTACGCATTGGAAATATCTATATAGCAGGAAATGAAAAAACAAGAGAGGAGATCATTTTAAGAGAACTTGATTTCAAAAAAGGGGACTTATTCAAAAAAGCAGACCTGCTCGAAACCATTGAACTTGATCAACAAAAACTTCTCAATACCAGATTGTTTATCACTGCTGAGATTGTCCCATTGCTGATCTCTGAAACCGAAGCTGACATCCTCATCAGACTTCAAGAGCGTTGGTATATTTTCCCTGTACCTGTTTTCAAATTGGCCGACAGAAATTTTACCGAGTGGTGGGTAAATCAGAAAAGAGATTTTTCCAGGGTCAATTGGGGAGCACAACTGTTTCACATGAATTTGACAGGAAGGAATGATCGTTTATCGGCTCGACTTCAATTTGGCTTTACCCCGCAGTTCGCCCTCGGCTACTCCCTCCCTTACATTGATAAGAAGCAACAATTGGGAATCTCATTCAATGCAACCTATTCTACGAACAAGACAGTAGGGATCAGTTCAAATGGACATAGACAAGTCTTTTATGAAGATGAAAATGTGATCAGACGGACCTTTACTGCGAGTACTTCGCTGGTTTATAGACCCTCTTTTTACACCCGTCACACTTTTGATCTTGGTTATAGCCAAACATCAGTTCAAGATACAGTTGTCAATCTCAACCCTAACTATCTCGGAAATGGCCAAGATCAACAGAAGTATTTCCGGTTGAGCTATGTTTTTACCTTGGACAAAAGAGATTTTATTGCTTACCCTTTGACCGGTAGCTACTTAAGGGCAAATGCTAATCAATTTGGCTTAGGGATTTTCAATGATCTCAACATGCTTAATACAAGATTAAGTTATGGTAAATACTTTGATCTTGGTAAGCGTTTCTTTCAAGCCAATAGGGTTGAGGTATTTAAGAACTGGGGGAATCAAATCCCTTATGTACAAAGATCGGGATTTGGATATAATCCCGACTTCATCAGAGGATATGAGCGCTATGTTGTCGAAACTGACTTCTTGGTCTCTTATAGAACCGCTCTTAAATGGCAATTCATTGAGGGCATCACAAAATTAAATGAGCGAAGTGTCATACCGCAGTTCAGAACGATCCCCTACGCCTTCTATCTCAAAGTTTTTATGGATGTAGGTTATGCGGGAGACTCATTATTGAATACGGAAAATAACTTTTATAATAATGATGTGATAGGAAGTTTGGGTATAGGCATAGACATTGTCACCTATTACGATTTTGTTATGAGGTTTGAGTATTCGATCAATCGAGAAGGAAGCACTGGTTTTTATTTCAACTTCCGAAGAGCTTTATAATTTTAAAAGCCATAAAATCTGGCTAAATTAATTCTGTGAAAAGATTATTTATCGCTTTTCTCTGCACCGCAATACCCTTTGGCTTATTTGGACAATTGGCTGGTACGCCACCACCAGGTCCTGTTTCATTGAGCCTTGCTGGCATCTCATCTCCAATTAGCAATAGTTGGTCTGTTTTTAATAATCCGGCAGGTTTAGCCAACCATGATACATTTGATGCCGTTTTCGCCTATCAAACCAACTTTGACTTTGCACCTTTCAACACTGTTGCAGCAGCCATTAATTACCCTACTACATTTGGAAATACAAGCCTTGGCGTTTATCGCTTCGGTGATGAATTGTTTAATACCACGATGCTCAGCGCTGGCTTTGCAAAAAAGATCGGAATCATCAGTTTAGGAGCAAAAATCAATTACCTACAATATAGCATTGACGGTTTCGGAAAAAGAGCAATTGCCTTAGCTGAAATGGGAGCCATTGGAGAGATCACACCCTCATTATTTTTCGGCATGCACATCTATAATTTCACGCAATCGGTCATAAGTGAATCAACTGGAGAGAAAGTCCCGGTGATCATCAGACTTTCTGTCAATTATAAACTAAGCGAACAACTCAACCTTTATCTCGAAGGAGAGAAAGATGTAGATGCAGATGAAGACATTAAATTTGGGCTTAGTTATCGGCTTATCGAAGCACTAGAACTAAGAACAGGATTTTCTACAGAGACCAATCGTATGACTTTCGGTGCTGGAATCGATGTTTCCAGATTTACGGTGGATTATGCCCTGAGGGCAAATGAAACGATAAGCGCAACACACAATTTCGGATTGACTTTCAGATTTAATAATTGACACATGTTAGAGTTTTAATTTTTCTCATATCATCATTTAGCTTTTACAACTCCTTCGGGCAAATAGATCGAATCGATCCCGAAACTGCCATTGAAGCATTTTTTGCCTTACCTGATGGTAACTTGAACTATGAAGAATTGTACGAGCGATACCTCTTGTTATATGAGAACCCTGTAGATCTGAACACTGCTACTTATTCAGATTTAAAATCTCTTTTTGCCTTTTCAGATGACGAAATAAAGACAATCATCTCCTACAGAGATAGTGTCCAAACGATTCGAAGTATTTATGAGCTTGCCTATATAGCTTCTTTAGACCAAAAGAAGATTCAGCGCATTTCAGCTTTTCTTACCGTTCAAGCCTCACCTCAATTGAGCGGCAAACAATTATGGCGGTCTTTTATGGGCCAAAGGCAAGCTTATTTGATCATGAGATATGAAAGAAGGCTGGAACGATCTAGAGGCTATAAATCATCAGCTCCTTCCTTTGCTGGAGACCCTAATAAATTATACCTCCGATATCGTAACCGCCTAGACAAACACTTTAGTGTGGGTCTGACCACCGAAAAAGACCCAGGCGAGGCCTTTATTTTCGACCGCCCCACCTATCGAAGAGGTATGGATTATTGGTCGGCACATTTAATGCTTGAGAATAAAGGCAAAATTAAGCGCCTGATCATCGGTGACTATCAATTGCAATTTGGCCAAGGCTTGATCTTTAACTCTGGGCTTGGGATTGGCAAAGGTGCTGAAACCATCAACACAATTGAAAAGGTTTACAATGGAATTCGACCTTATACTTCAGTGATTGAAGGTGGTTTTATGAGAGGAGTTGCCGCTATGTACACAATCGATACAAATCTATCCCTTACGACCTTTTACTCTTCATTACGTCAGGATGCGAGCCTTAGAACCTTATCAGACTCACTATTCGTTTTTTCAAACTTTCAACTCACTGGTCTACATCGAACAACAAATGAGATCAGCAGAAAGAAGCAAGTAAAGGAGCAGATCGCTGGCCTGAACTTATTGTACAAAAGCAGAAACCTCAACCAAGTTGGCTTGCTTTGGCAAATCAGTAGCTTCTCAAATCAAATCAATAGAGGCTTTGACCCGGTCAACCAATTTGAATTTAGGGGAAGGCAGAATATGAACATCTCTGTTTATGGGAATAAACAATTGAATCAGTTTAGAGCCTTTGGGGAAATGGGTCTCTCACAAAACAAAGCCTTCGGAGGAATAATAGGTGTAGAGGGCAAGCTTGCTCCACGTTTACAAACGGTCTTGTTGGCAAGAAAGTATGGGAGATCTTTTCATAGTCTTAGAGGATCAGCGTTTGGTGAGAATAGCCGGAACATAAACGAGTCGGGTATTTATCTTGGCTTAAAATACATCCTGAATGCAAAGTTCTATGCCACTGGCTACTATGATCGATTTTTTAGTCAATGGTTAAGATTCAGGACATTCAAACCCTCAAAGGGATATGATTTCCTATTGAGATTAAATTACATCCCCAACCGAAAAAATCGTTTTTATTTTCAATACCGATTCAAACAAAAGGAAAGAAATGTGCAGTCTGAAAACCAGTTGGTGATCTTACCTGGACGTTCTAAGCGGTTCATTCTTCACCTCGACCATCAAGCAAGCCCTCAATTAAGTTTGAGATCAAAGGTCCAATGGAGTAATTATCTCATTAATGAATTAAGAACAACCGGCATTGCCTTCTTTCAAGATGTCAATATCGATTTTGACAAAGTTCGCTTCTCAGGACGATTTTCCATTTTCGAAACTCAAGGTGGTGATAATAGGCAATATGCTTATGAAAGAGACCTTCTATACGCATTTTCTATTCCGGGTTTAAGCGGTAGAGGTGTTAGAAATTATTTACTCATTCAATATACACCTACTCGAAAAGTAAGTTTTTGGCTTAAGCTAAGTAGGACGACCTATTTTGACAGAAATCGAATTGGCACAGGAGTTGACACTATAGATGGCAATAAACTAACCGACTTAAAGTTTCAAACTATGATCAAATTCTAATGGCCGTTTGAAACTAATCTCTTGGCTGGTTTATGAATGTTTAATAATTTCCGTTCAATTATAAAAAATCATATCATGAGGAAAGTATTGTCAATCTTGATTGCTGCCATTATCACTACATCAGTAGTAGCACAGCGTGCAGCAAATCGAGCAGATAGCGAAAGGTGGCAGCAGTATGCCAAATACACCATGGAGATCGATATGAACGTTGAAACGAATCGATTCCAGGGAGTTCAAAAATTAGAATACACCAATAATTCACCTGACGCTTTAGATCAGGTGTTCTATCATTTATATTTCAATGCTTTCCAGCCAGGAAGTATGATGGATGTTCGATCAAGAACGATTCAAGACCCTGATAGAAGAGTAAGAGACAGAATTTCCAAACTGTCTGAAGAAGAGATCGGCTATCAGAAGATATTTTCTCTAAAACAAGACGGTCGAGACGTGGAATTTGAGATCGTTGGAACGGTTTTAGAAGCGCAATTGAGTAATCCTATTCAACCTGGCGAGACAGTAACCTTCGACATGGAATTTGAAGGTCAGGTACCTCTACAGATCAGAAGATCGGGAAGAGATAATGCAGAAGGTGTTCGTTATACCATGACCCAATGGTATCCTAAAATGGCCGAGTATGATTATCAAGGATGGCATGCTGATGAGTATATCGGAAGAGAGTTTTACGGTGTCTGGGGTGATTATGAAGTGATGATCTCAATCGATGAAGACTATGTGATTGGAGGAACGGGTTATCTTCAAAATCCTCTTGAAATTGGCCATGGATATGAAAACGATGGGCAAACCGTAAACAAGAAAGTAGAAGACGGAAAACTTACATGGCATTTTGTTGCACCAAATGTTCACGACTTCGCTTGGGCTGCTGATCCGGATTATGTTCACGACAAGTTAACGATGGACAATGGAATGGTTTTACACTTTTTCCACCAAGAAGGCCAGAATGAAGAGAACTGGAAGGCCCTTATGCCTTTGGCAGAAAGAGCATTCGAATATGCCAATGCCAACTTTGGTCAGTATCCATATGAGCAATTTTCAGTGATCCAAGGAGGAGATGGAGGTATGGAATACCCGATGTCAACAATGATCACTGGTAACAGAGGTAGTCTACTGGGTGTAACCATACACGAGGCAATGCACGATTGGTATCATGGTGTTTTAGGCAACAATGAAGCGCTAACGCCTTGGATGGATGAAGGCTTTACTTCCTATGCTTCTGGAAGAATTTCAAGACACCTAAGGTCAGATGGTTCAGAGGAAACCACTATCGAGAACTTAGGAACACCAGCCGGTGGAAGCTACTTGAGAATTGCAAAAAGCAATATCGAAGAGCCTCTGAGTACCCATTCAGATCATTATAATCTAAATGGCGCTTACAGCACTGCCGCCTATGGTAAGGGAGCCGTTTGGATGAGTCAATTAGGCTATGTCATCGGAGAGGAAGCAAGAGACAAGGGCTTATTGGAATATTTCGACACTTGGAAATTCAAGCATCCCAATCCAAACGATGTGCTCAGAGTATTTGAGAAAGTCTCTGGTTTAGAATTAGACTGGTATAACGAATATTTCGTCTACACTACGAAGTCGATCGATTATGGAGTAAAAGAAGTTGTTGGAGAAAATAATTCCACCAAAGTAACACTTGAAAAGGTTGGTGAAATGCCAATGCCAATGGATGTGGTCGTTACTTACAAAGATGGCACCAAAGAAGTACATTATATGGCCTTAAGAATGATGAGAGGACAAAAACCAGCTGAAACGGACGACAAAAGAGTAGTACATGAAGACTGGCCTTGGACCAATCCTACCTATGAATTCAGTATTGATAGACCTATTTCTGATATCGTCTCTGTTGTGATAGACCCCTCTGCAAGAATGGCTGATGTCAATAGAGAAAACAATAAGTGGGAAGCAGAATCCATTGAAGAGAAGAAATAAATAGAACGAATTTAAATTAAGGCCCATCAGCGATGATGGGCTTTTTTGTATAAACACTTCTCTTAGTCAACCCGTAATTTAAATTGCTTATCTTATTGTACTAAACCATAAATTATGGCATCCTACCAAATCAACATCAATAACAAGACCTATACCGTTGAGGCTGATCCGCAAACACCTCTGTTATGGGTGATTCGCGATGAAGTCGGACTCACAGGAACAAAGTACGGTTGCGGAATAGCGCAATGCGGTGCATGTACTGTGCATCTCAATGGAAATGCTGTCCGCTCTTGCAGCTTACCGATATCCGCTGTGGCCGAACAGAACATCACGACCATAGAGGGATTATCAGAAGACAATTCACACCCCGTTCAACGCGCTTGGCTCGAAGTTCAAGCCCCACAATGTGGGTATTGTCAGTCAGGCCAAGTCATGTCGGCTGCTGCACTTCTTCAAAGGAATCCAACGCCTACTGACAATGACATCGATGCCGCGATGTCTGGCAATATCTGTAGGTGTGGTACTTATACACGTATCAGAAAAGCAATTCATGTAGCCTCAAACGAAATCAGCAATGGAAGCAAATAAGATCGACCGAAGAAATTTCCTGAGAATCACAGGTATAACAGGTGCCTTCCTAGCGGTAGGTTTCGACAAACTAGCAATGGGTGCAGAAGGTAGCCGCCTTAAAAAATTAATGGCAGAGGATTTTGTAAATGGTACTCCCCTAAATCCTTTCGTAACCATTGCTGAGTCAGGTGAGATCACTATGATGGCACATATTCCTGAACTTGGTCAAGGGATATTTCAAGGTCTTCCTGCAGTGATAGCGGAAGAATTGGAGGTGAGCATGGATCAAGTTACGATTGTGAAGTCTAGTGCTTCGCGAAAATATGGTCGTCAGTCCATCGGAGGTAGCCGAAGCATGCGTACCCTGTTTATGCCTATGCGTGAGTTAGGCGCGGCAACAAAAGATTTATTAGTTCGTGCTGCAGCACAAAAATGGCAGGTATCCCCATCCGATTGTTACGCAGAAGACGCCAGAGTATATAATCGATCATCTAAAGAGAGTTTGTCCTATGGAGAATTGGTCAAAGAAGCTTCGGCACTGGAGCTCAAAAAGGACGTTCGCTTAAAAAACAAAGCTGACTTCAAGATCATCGGAAAAGAAACTAATCGCCCCGATCTTGCTGATAAAGTCAATGGGAAGGCGGACTATGGTATGGATGCTCAACTGGAAGGCCTATTATATGCTACGGTAGAGAGGTGCCCAACTTTACAAGGAGAATTGAATTCTTATGATCGGGAAGCAGCACTTGCTGTAACTGGTGTCACCGATGTTATGGAAGTCACAAGAACTGTCTATGGTAAAAAGAATACTGGAATAGCTGTTATTGCTAAGAGCATGTATGCTGCTTTGGAGGGCCGAAAGAAGCTTAATCCACAATGGAATAATGCGGCTTTTTCAAAAGTCACTACAGCCGATCTTTTCACCGATATGAAAGCTTTGGCTGAAGAAGAAGGCATGGAGCACTTTGAAAAAGGTGATGCTCAAAAGGTTATCGCTGACAACAGTAGAATCTTAGAAGCAACCTACGAACTCCCCTATCTCTCACATTCTTGTATGGAGCCAATGAACTGCACCGTCCATGTCAGAAAAGATAATACGGTTGAAGTTTGGGCCTCTAGTCAGAGTCCGCAACTGCACAGACAGATCGCTAATGATTTAGGCATCCCTGAAGATAAAGCAGAAGAACAAATCAAGATTCACATGCCATTTATGGGTGGTGGTTTCGGTAGACGCTCAATGAATGACTCATTTGAGGAATGCTATCAGCTTTCTAAAAAGCTCAGAAAACCTATTAAACTCGTTTGGACCAGAGAAGATGACACCACTCAAGGACCTTTTCGACAAGGAACCGTTCACAAATTTTCTGCCGTAGTTGAAGGCAGAACGCCCAAAGCGCTGCAGGCCAAAGTGGTCAGTCAAGCCATCACTACTCAAGGTCGAGCGAGTAGAGGAAGGATTCCTTTTGAAGTAATGGAATCTATCAACACCCATTACGATTTTGAAAACTTATCCGTTCGTTTCAATGAATACACGTCACAGGTTCCGATTCATTGGTGGAGATCTGTTTTCGCTTCTACCAATGGCGTAGCTTATGAAGCCTTTATTGACGAAATGGCAATTGCATCAAAACAAGACCCTCTAGCTTTCAGGAAACAGTACCTAGCTAAGGAAGCACGTTTTGTGAAAGTCTTAGAGCGACTTGAAAAAGAATCAAACTGGAACCAGAAATTGAGCTCTGCTGAAGGAAAAGGCGTGGCTATTGTAGAAAGTTTTGGAAGTATCGTGGCCCATGCGGTCTTCTTGAAGAAAGAAAACGGAAAAGTCAGCATTCCAAAGGTGGTATCAGTAGTCGATTGTGGTATTTATGTAAACCCAGATCAAGTAAAAGCGCAGACTGAAGGTAATATCGTCTTTGGACTTACAGCGGCCTTAAAAGATCCGATCACATTTAAGGATGGTGCAGCTGAGCAAGCCAACTTTGATACTTATCGCATGCTGCGAATGAATGAAGCCCCACGATCTATTGAAGTGCACCTTATGGACAATGATGAGGCTCCAGGAGGTATTGGTGAACCTGGTCTTCCACCCATCGGATCGGCTTTGCTGAATGCCGTTTATGATCTCAATGGCAAAAGGATTAGGAAATTACCTTTCGATTTGCACCAGGTTTAAAATTATAGAATCAAAATCCGGTAGAAATTGCCTATCGGTTTTTTAGGATCTTATGGATGACATAGAAAAATACATTATGGGAGGCATGTACATCTTGGCAGGCCTCCTGCATTTCATCAAACCGCAGGTTTATCTCAAGATCATGCCTAAATATCTTCCTTATCATCTGCCATTGGTGTATTTGAGTGGAATATTTGAGGCCGCATTCGGTGCACTCCTAGTCTTTCCCCAAACTCAGTCTATAGGTGCATGGGGTTTGATCATCACATTAATAGGTGTTTTTCCGGCAAATATTTACATGCTGACTTCTTATAAAGGAAAAAAAACATGGTATAAACTTGCCCTTATCTTTCGATTACCCCTACAGTTTTTCTTGATCTATTGGGCTTATACATTTGCCTAACACATTCTGAACTAATAAGCAGAGCTAGGGGTTCTTTAGCGATCGACAACTGTCTCATGAATAAAAACAAGCTTATAAAGATCACCATTTTGTTTTGTAGCATGATGACGGTAATGGCGGGCGCTACGATTGCCCCCTCCTTGCCCGAGATGACCAAAGCATTTCCAGATAATGCTTCGGCAGAAACCTTAACTAAACTCGTTCTTACTATCCCAGGGCTTTTCATCGCATTGACCTCTCCGCTCTCTGGCTGGGTGATTGACAAATTTGGAAGAATCAAACTATTGGTAGCCATGTTGCTTTTATATGCAATTGCAGGTAGTTCTGGATTGTTTTTAAATAGCCTCATTGAGATCATTGTAGGGCGTGCTTTTCTCGGTATCGCAGTCGGAGGCATCATGACGACAGCTGTTGCCCTCATTGGTGATTATTATGAGGGTGAAGAAAGACAAAAATTTTTAGGAGTGCAGGCAGGCATAATGGCCCTATCGGGCACCATATTTATAACGGCTGGTGGCTTTTTAGCAGACTTCAGTTGGCGTTACCCTTTTATGATCTATTTGCTGGCCCTTGTCGCTATCCCACTGGTATTGCTCTTTTTGAAGGAACCCAAAGCTACGCCTCCTACGGGAAATAAATCAGATGGGCAAATCCCGAAAATTGCTTGGACCATTTACGGACTCTCTTTTTTGGGTATGGTGGTATTTTATCTTATGCCAGTGCAGATACCTTTTTTAATGCAAGAGATCGCTGATGTTGGGAATACAGCTACTGGATTGGCCATTTCAATCGTAATGCTTGTTGGGGGAATCACTTCTTTTCAATACCCTAAACTCAAAAAGACGCTTACGCATTATCAGATCTATGGTATCACTTTCTTAATGATGGGTATCGGTTACCTCTTGATCTCCTTGGCCAATAGTTATTATATGACCCTACCTGGATTGTTTATTTCGGGGCTAGGTGCAGGACTGCTGATGCCAAATTCAAACCTTTGTTTGGTGACGCTAGCTTCTCCACAAAATCGAGGTAAAGTGCTCGGATTCTTAACAACCTTTATTTTTCTGGGCCAATTTGCTTCTCCATTGTTCTTTCAACCCTTGATCACTGCTACTTCCATCAGCATGGGGTTCCAGTATTTAGCCATTGGTTTGATCATTGCATCCGTGATTTCATTGATCAGAAACAAGCGCATCGTAAGTCCCAAAAGGGCATAAAAAAGCCCCAAAATGGGGCTTAAAATGCTTTTATTTTAAGAAGTCCTTAGTTACCCCCACCAAACACATAACGTAGGTTAAGACCGAAACCACCGGCATTAAAATCAGTATCTTCTACCAATCTAAAACCTGGTCTCCAATCTAGTGATAAGGATAGCGGAAAGCTGAAGTTGTATTGCAGACCTAATTCACCGGCAATACCAAGCTGAAAAACATCACCAAAACCGAGGAATGGACCTGCACCAGCATACCAGTTGAAAGCTTCACCACCTAAAGGACGATAAATGAAATCCCAAAGCGCGTCAATACCAAAATCAGTACCATCATTGCCGCCAAATGAAACATTAGCGTGTATTCTACTGAATTCTCCTAGACCAACTATTCCATCAACAGAAAAGTCTCCGCCTGTCGCATCACCCCATCTCACACCAAGCTCACCAACAGACTGAGCATTTGATGTCATGATACCTGCCGTAAAGAAAAGGGCTACAATAAATAATGTCTTTTTAATCATA
>CBFHYE010000205.1:0-21445 GCA_965659985.1 Roseivirga sp.
TCAACTTCTAGATCTGTATTTTGAAAATAACGAGCCAATTCACCTCGTGATTGAAATGTTTTGCCATCGACAGTTTCTATTACATCACCGATTTGAATTTTTGCTTCAGCACCTGCAGAGTGCTTTGCCACATTGATTACCTCATAATGGCCATTGGATTTTCGCACTTGTAGACCCGAATGATCTCTGGGAAACGCATCTTCAAAGTGCCCATTCGGTTTAACATACATACGTTCATTTCCATAATCGAAAATAGCATTGAATCGTTTGAGTAAATAAAAACCAATGATGCCATGGTAACCTTTAAAGCTGTTAACGCCTTGCTTGGCTTGGGATAATCGCACACTAAAGTCTTCGAAGTCGAAGCCAAAAAGGGTGAACTTAGGCAATAAACTGACCTGATCTGTTTCAGAGTTGCTTAACGAAGTTGAGATAATAGGATAATGTTCACCCAATTTATCAATGAGTCCTTCCTCTTTCACCAAATTGCTGTTGAACATGATGGCAAGCGCTGCCCCCGTATCCACAAAATATTTTCCAGTAAGCTGCTTACCATTATCTAGTTCTAAAGTGGTTTCAATGATGGGAATATTGTAAGGAGAGAGAGAATATTTGAAAGCCTTGTATGAACTAATATCAAGCGCTTTGATCGATTCATGAAGTACAAGTTGTTCTTTGTCATAATCGATTTCAACAACATATTGGCTAAGTATAGATGAACCGATGATTCCATCGATCGGGTTACCCTCGTCACCTAAATGACTTATGTCCATCACTGCGAAATGCTGCCTTTTGAAAAGGGTCTGGCCAATGGTAAATTGTTCATTGCGAACCATTTGCATCTTAGATGACCCCGCAGCGCCTTGAACATCCGTATTACCACCGAGCTCTAAGCCTAATCGATTGGCAGTCCTTAAACTTAAAAGGTTTGTGGCCGCGCCTGTGTCAAAAACGAAGTCTAAGGGGCTATCATTAATAATAATTTCTACCCTGATATGCCCATTGACAATTTTGAATGGAATAATGTCCGATGAAGACTTGGGAAAAACTTGAAGAATCGTAAAAAGGCCGAGTAGGCTTAAGATGTACTTCATAGTTGTTTTGAGTTGACCATACCGCGTTTAACGACTTTCTCCGTATGAGAGTTGTCTAAAAGTGTTCAGAGATTTAACCAATGAGTTTATAAGAAAGCACACTTTTGGATTTAGTATCAATTTCGAAAACACTGAGTTGTTCTTCGCCATCCAAGGCAAAACGATGAAGGTAATGGACGATTTCATTACCAGATAAGTCAATATTGAAAATGGATAGATTCAGTGCATTGAGTTTGGCTTCGATCAAGTTCAAGGCTTTTTCTTCCATGGCTAAAATAGGTGCTAAACGTTGTGCTTCATCAAGGCTAGAAAGTGCCAGATCAAGCTTGGCATTGAGTTTTATCCAGTCATCGATCTGATCGGGTAGCAATTGCTGAAATTGTCCGATCTCCTTATGCCAACTTTCAGGAAGTCTTTGAAGGTGGTCGAGCAAAGTTACTTTTCGTTTGAGTGTGTCTTCTGCGACAGCCAATTGAGCCTTGAGTTGCAGATCCTGCAGTAGCATCTCATTAGTGATCTCGATGAACTCGAGCGCATCGTAATCTTCAAATGCTCCGGATTCAGCATAAATGAACCAGCTGATGGCATCGAGCATTTCATTTTCTGCTGTTCGGTTTTCTACCTTCATAAAAAGGACAATCGCCAGAATTAAGCTTATTCCTAAACCTGCAAAGATCTTCTTATTCATAATTGAGTTTTGACAAAATTAAGGTATCGAGAAACGCGACAGCTTGCCTACATCTATAAAAATCGTTAACGATTAATGGAAAAAGAGGTTCGATTTTATGATTTCACGCGAAATACTCGGTCCCTTTACTTCTACCCTTAAACCTTCACCACCGCCCCCTTCAAAGTATTTTACTTCAAAAGTATGGTATCCAGATTTCAATGCGATTTGCCCTTGCGCTTCCTGCGGGCCATGCAAACCGTCATTATCAACCACCATTTGACTAGCCACAGAGAGTGTACTTCCATCATCTGAGGTAGTGTAAAAAGTGTAAATACCATCTTCGGGTACGTTGATCATGCCTTGAAAGATCATGCCGAATTGTGCGGGCTGTTCTTTTGGTAGATCGATCTGACTAACAATGCTTGCTTTACCCTTAACCCCGATGCCCTTAGCAGAACTAAATGCACCTGGAATCATAAAGGCTTGCAGCCCCGGTTCTGCTTTTAAGGGTTGAATAGCTTCGATCAATTGTGCTTTTTGATAAACAGCGGTGGCTACTTGGCTTTTCCCGCCTGAGGCTAAAACGGTAATGGCTTTAATTTCTACCGGGTCAATGATTTCTAGTTCAATTGGAGATTGATATAATGTTGAATTTTCATTGGGCTCCCTTCCATCCAAAGTATAATAGATCTTGCTGTTAGCATAAGGGCTCGATAGTTCAATTTTCGTTTTGCTATCAAGGGTCAAGGCATCAGTTAACCCTTGTGGTTTGCTGATGTGATAGTTTACATTTTTAGCATCAAGTAATGCATATTGATGTGGTAGCTTTTCTTGAAATTGCTCCCAGTCTCGATTTTCTCGGCTTGACCAAACGGTTTCTGCCAAGGCGACAGCTCGTGGGTACACCATATATTCTACATGATCAGAAGTCTTCATGTACTCTGTCCAAACGTTGGCTTGTGCGCCCATCACATATTGATGATATTCCTCTTCCAACTGGGAAGGAATAGGTTCATAGTGATAAACGTTTTCTAAAGTTGTAAAACCGCCAATCGTTAAAGGTTCTGTTTTAGGGTCGGCCTGATAATGGTCGAAGTACATGTCTCCATTGGGTGTCATCACTACTTTGTGCTCAGCTTCAGCCGCCTCTATACCTCCGGCTTCTCCTCGCCACGACATGACTGCTGCACCAGGAGCTAATCCACCTTCGAGAATTTCATCCCATCCGATCAATTGGCGACCGTTCTCGTTTAAGAACTTCTCCATGCGGGTGATGAAATAGCTTTGTAATTCAAATTCGTCTTTAAGACCTTCTCTCCGTATCACATCCTGAGCGATCTTGCTATTTTGCCATGCACGTTTGGGAGCTTCATCTCCACCTACATGTATATATTTACTTGGGAAAAGGGCCATCACTTCGGTTAATACATTTTCCAAAAACTTGAAGGTCTCTTCCTTAGGACAATAAATATCATCATAAACGCCCCATCGCGTGCCTACTTCGTAAGGTCCCGTTCCACAGCCTAATTCTGGGTATGCCGCCAAGGCCGCTAAAGAATGACCTGGCATTTCAATTTCGGGTACGATGGTCACCTGTCTTTCGGCAGCATATGCAACCACTTCTTTGACTTCTTCTTGGGTATAGAAATCCCCATAGGGTTTTCCATCACCGATAAAGGGGTTGAAGTTCTTCTCTAAAATGGTCTCTTTACGTTGACTTCCAATTTCCGTCAATTTTGGGTACTGTTTGATCTCAATCCGCCAGCCTTGGTCTTCAGTCAAATGCCAGTGAAAAGTGTTGAACTTGTACATGGCCATTACATCGATGTACTTCTTGATAAAGTCAACAGGGAAGAAGTGCCGTCCAACATCTAAATGAAGACCTCTCCATTCAAATCTGGGGCTGTCCTCAATTTCTAGGTAGGGAAGAGAAGCGACATGCTTTCCAGGATTAAGAAGCTGAATTAATGATTGTACGCCATAAAAGAATCCGGCCTCCTCACTTGCCGAAATTAGAACACCTCTATGGTCAACCTTCAATTGATAGTCTTCCTTTCCTAAGCTTTCAATGCGTTTAAAGTCTATATCCGTTTGTTCTGATCGGTCGTGCATTTCGCTTTTCCACCCAGTAGCACTCAAATAATCGTTGAGGAAATTGGCGGCTTGTTCTCCTTCTGGATCTAAAGCAGAGATAAAAGGCCTTTCATGCAGGGTAAAGAACTTACCTTTTTCAACCACCATCGAAAGTGGTTGTGGCACGATCTGGGGGTCAATAATATTTGGAGAGTTGGTCTGACAGCTTATCAGAAAAAGTAATACTGCAATAGAAAAAATATAGCGCATGTGTCAATTTATTGGTTTCCAGCGGAAAAAGAAACGCTTATATCAATGGTGTTCAAATCGAAGGATTTTTCTGTAAATTTTGAAAAATTACGAACATGGCAAACCGAAGGAAATTTTTAAGATCGACCATCTTTAGTGGTCTTGCAGTAAGTAGTGCAAGTTTATCATCATTTGCATGCGCACCACAAAAACCAGTTAAAAAACCGATAGTGATTTCAACTTGGAACCATGGCATGGAGGCGAATGCTGAAGCATGGAAAGTACTCGAAGCCAAAGGTCGAGCGGTAGATGCTGTTGAAAAAGGCGTTATGGTCACAGAAAATGACCCAAATAATGCTACTGTTGGTATCGGTGGTTTTCCTGATAGAGATGGAAATGTGACCCTCGATGCCTGTATTATGGATGAATTTGAAAATGCTGGCTCGGTTGCTTTTTTGCAGAATATCAAAAATCCCATAGCTGTTGCACGAAAGGTAATGGATGACACACCACACGTCATGTTAGTTGGAGAAGGCGCTAAGCGATTTGCTTTAGATCAAGGCTTCAAAGAGGAGAACCTATTGACCGAAAGCTCTGAAAGGGCTTGGAAGAATTGGTTGAAGAATCAGGATTATCAACCAGAGATCAATATTGAAAATCATGATACCATTGGTATGGTGGCCTTAGATGATAGTGGCAATTTGTCTGGTGCTTGTACTACGAGTGGTGCCGCCTGGAAAATGCATGGTCGTGTAGGAGACTCTCCAATCATCGGGGCAGGCCTCTTCGTTGATAACGAGATTGGTGCGGTTACAGCTACAGGTTTGGGCGAGTTTGTGATCAAGATCTGCGGGGCACATATGATCGTAGAATTGATGCGGCAAGGTTATTCTCCTCAAGAAGCTTGTGAGCAAGCTGTAAATCGAATCGTGAAAAAGTACCCCAATGATTATCAAAACTTACAAGTAGGATTTTTGGCCTTAAGTAAGAATGGCGAGTATGGTGCTTTTGCCATTCACAAAGGATTCAATTTTGCTGTAAAATCTGGGGATGAGGAGGAACTCATCGATGCTGGGTATTATAAGGGTTAAGATTTGATCAACGGTTGAGCTTTACCATAAGTAAGTGATCTCCAGAGCCACTCCATTGGGCCATATCGGAAATAGCTGAGCCATATACCGGAAAAGGTGATAACTACAAACGAGATACCTAAGACAAAAACGGCTTGTGCAGATCTATCTAAGTCACCAAAAAGGGCAGCCCCTCCTTGTCCGTAAAAGATGAATGTACAAATGAGTGATTGCAAAATGTAATTGCTGAGCGCCATGCGACCAACATCCGCCATGCGTTTGGCCAAGAAACTTCTGGTGGAGGCTTTACAGATAATCATTATCAGACCGATATAGCCAAGTGCCATTAAAATACTGCCCAATAGTTCAATTGCGAAAAGTAGAAGTAACTGAGTTTGAAGTCCCAGTCAAAATTAAAATCGAGTAAAGTACCTCCGATCACGAGAGGCAGGCCAATACCCAATCCATAGGCAATCATTTTTAGGTAATATTTAGTGGATTTTTTTCCTTTAAATACTCTTCTTTTGTAAAGGGCCATTCCGATCAGAATGCAGCCAGAGATCCTCCAGAAATTCTTAAAAACGAAATTACTGGTTTGATAATTAAAGGCTTGTGGCGCCCTATATACGATTTGCCTTTCCCAACTACTCGTATAATAATCGATCTCATCGTTTTGTGCTTCGGAACTTGGGTTCCAGACCTCTTCAAGTGTGGCTTCGTATTCCCCAGGTTCCCAAAGAGGCGTGGAGTAGCCAAGTAAAAGACTTATGGCTGATCCGATGACCAGGAAGATCACCCCGGCCCTGATCTGTGTACTGGTTTTTTTACTTCTAAAAATGAAAATCAGCAAACCAGACAAAGCCATTATAAAAAGAACGTCCTGAAAATAGATCAAGTAGGCGTGAAAAAGACCGATGATACCTAAGAAAATAAAGCGCTTATATTGAAGATCGGAAGAACGCAGTTGTTCTTTTCTGGCTTTTTGTGAGATCATTACAATACTGGCTCCAAACAACATAAAGAAGATCACCTGGAATTTTTGATCTGCAAAGACGTGGCTTAATAACCAAACGTAAAGATCATTTCCCTCGAGCCTTTCAAAAGAAGTTGGGTTTACGTAGGCCGAGGCAGGCATTGCAAAGGCTTGGATGGTCATGATCAACATGCCAAGCACAGCAACCCCACGTAAAATGTCAATCGAGAGAACTCTTTTGCCCCCTTCAACCGGATTGAGGATGTAAGAAGAAACTGCCAATAAAAATTAATTACACACTTAAATTCCTAAATATACGCCTTCAGGCTTCAAATACAGGGTATAGCGTTTTAACAGGGCACATTTGTTGTTGGCTTCTTCACCAAGGTCCAACGAAAATCTAAACTCGTGAAGTGGGCACACAACTTCGCCAAACTCAGTGATCATGGCATCTTTTAACGGATGTTTTTGATGAGGGCAGAGGTATTCGAATGCGAAATAATCACCTCTGAACTTTGCTATACAAACTTTGAGATCAGGAAGCTGGAAAACCCTGACCTGCTGATTCTCAAACAGGTCAGGGAATTTATCACTATCGTAGATCCTGATCTTTTTCAAATTAATTATTTAGCTGATTCATTACTTCCTGAATAGCCCTTGCCAATTGAGGATCTTTACCTTCTGCTCTATCTTGAAATGTATTGTCTACTGAAATATCTGGAGAGACTCCTGTCTTTTCAATATTTTGCCCATCTAAAGTGTAACAGCCCCACGAGGGCAATCTGTAGAAAGAACCATCGACCAAACCAGCGCCACTTGTAAAGATGATCCAACGGTAAGTCTCGGTTCCAATGATCTTACCCAAACCGAGTTCTTTGAATCCAGCAGCAGTCATTTCCGCATCGCTCAAACTTTGTTCATTGATGAGCAAAACGGTTGGTTTAGCACCTGCTCCGAAATTGCTTTGAATGGTCAATTTGCCTTCTCTAAACTTCCATTGCAGATAAGGTTTTTGAGCCAAGAATTTCAGCACTTCATCGTGTACGTTTCCACCCGTATTGTATCGAAGGTCTAAAATGAGACCCTCTCGGTTATAGCCTTCAGAGGTCATTTCAACCAAGAAATTTTGAAGCTGACCACCACTCATGTTTTTCATGTGTACATAAGCCACGCGCTTATTCGTTTCTTCATCTACAACAGCCTGATTATGGTCGACCCATTCATCGTAAAGGTTTGTGCTTGTTCTTCCAGCACTTTGCGGATGAATTTTGAAAGTTTTGGTTGCTCTTCCTTTTTGGAAAGTGAGTTCCATCTCATCGTCAATAGACGTTTGGCTAAAGTAGTATTCTCGATTTTGTTCCTGATCAATCGTCATACCATTAATAGCCACTAATTCATCGCCTACCTCAAGCGCTTTTCCAGGAAAATCAAAAGGTCCATCTGTAATGATATGCGATACGGTATAAGGGTCATTATTTTCAAAAAGCAGCCCTAGACTGGCCGTGTTTGTTCGGTACTCCGTGCGTTCTTCAGGACCTCCAGATCGGAACCCCATGTGAGAAGAGTTAAGTTCACCCAGCAAATCGTTGAGGAGCACTCTTAGCTCAGCTCTAGACTTTAGCTTAGGTAAATACTCCGCGTATTGTGTTCTCAATGCTACCCAATCAGTATTGTGGAAGGTCTCATTGTAAAAGTTCTGTTCTACTCCCGCCCAAGTCTCATAGAACATCTGATCAAATTCTTTGCGCAATGATTTTCTGAATTTCAGTTCAGTATCGATGCCCTTGAGCTTCTTAGTACCTAAATTCAATTTATTAATGGTACCCCGCACATTTAAATAAAGATCACCATCGACTTCAATAAGTCCGCTGGATGCTCCCGAACCAGCTACTTTCTCGGTATTGGGTCTTTCAAATGGAGAAAATGTTGTTATCCATAATGCCCGCTGGCTTTCATCGTGATTTGAATAGTAGATGACATGAGTTGCATCTCCTTTTTTTATCACAAAAGGACTGCTTTGGCTTCCGAAGCTTGCTCCAACTCGCTCCATAGCTTCAACAGAATCAAGGGTTTCATCAATAACAGTAACTGTTGCTGCCTCTTCTTTTTCCTTTTCTTCAGAAGCAAAGACCTCTTCTAGCTCATCTGACCTGAACTTGTCTTCTTGTCGCTGAAGCGGAATTCTATAGATATCGGCATCTTGTAATCCAAAAGGATAGCTCGGTTGTGTTCTGTTAGTTTCGAAATAGATATACTTCCCTTCAGGCCCCCAAAATGGACTTGTTTCTGGGACACCAGTTCGCGTCAAGTTATTAAGTGAATTTTCTTGGGTATCATAAACATATATATCTTCCTCGAAGTCATTTCTAACCGTGAAGCTCAAATAGCGATCGTCAGGAGAAAACCTTGGTTGAGGATTGTATAAGCCCCAAAGCTCTTCATTGGCAATTGTCGATGAGCTAAAATCCTCTAAGTTCATTAAACGCACCTCATTGCGGCCAGCATAGTAGGCCATCATATCCATTTTGTGATTGAGCTCTAGGTTTCTAGAAGGCATTTCATCTTTTGTGAGTTGTTGAATACCGTCTCCGCTTTTAGCGTTGATCTTAAAGACATTAGTATATCCATTTACAGTTTGGGTATAAATCAATGTCTCATTGTCTTTAAGCCATTTAACCTCAACCACTCTTTCATTGGTGTCGGTGGGTAATTCTTTGATAAATTTTCCAGAGATGTCTGAAACGAAAAGAATTCCTCGAGAGACAAAAGCCATTTTCTTTTTGTCTGGAGAAACATCAAAATTGGTAACGTTACCTTTTGTATTGTATTCTTTATCTGCCGCTAGCGTACTATGATTGAGCACAGTGATTGGCACCTTTGTGCTTTGTTGAGTAGCGGTGTTAAAAGTGTAGAGTTGATAGTCTTTTTCAAATACGATCAAGCTACCATCTGCACTGACTTGGGGGTCTTTTATGCTGGTATCAAAATTGGTTAATCGCTGAGGAGAACCATCTAAGGCAAATAAATTGTATTCTCCATTATCTCGGTCAGAAACGAAATAGACTTTTCCGTTTTTATCAATGGTTGTCCACATGTCTTTCCCATCATAATTGGTCAACACATCGAAATCACCATTTCTCGGGTTATAGGTTTTGATATCTGGGTTGAAAGCACCTTTGTATCTTTTTCTTGTCACTTGATTACTGCTTTCCCAGCTTTCGTTGAAGAATACACGTCCATCTGGGTGGATGCCTAGATTATGTGGCCAGTTGAAATAATGATCTACTAATCTCATGGGCGTGCCACCATCGATGTCTATATGGTAAGCAGTTAATCTATTTTCTCTGCTAGAACGGAAATAGATGGTTTCACTATCCCAAGACCAGGCCTCGGTTCTATCATTTGAAGAATGATAGGTCAATCTTTTGATCTCACCACCAGCTAAGGGCATCAAGTAAATGTCTGCATTACCCATAACCTCTCCAGTAAAGGCCACCCATTTTCCATCAGGGCTTACCCGTGGAAAACTTTCGTTGCCATCCATTGCCGTAAGTCTTCTTGCTTCACCTCCATTACTGTCTACAACCCAGAGATCAGAATCATATGCAAATACGATCTGAGAAGCATCAGGTGTGAGACTTGGCGATGAAGTAAAAAAGGCCTCTTGAGCAAAAGCTTGAACTGAGAATAATAATGCGATTAATGCGATTGATCTTTTCATGTCTTCGGAATTGATGAGAAAAGTTACTTAGGTTTGATTTCAATAGAAAACTAGTGAACATTAACGAGAGGGCACAGTTTAGTTTCGGTAATTCTATGAAAGGAAAAATTCTAAGTCTGTTGACCTTATTTTTATCGTTTTCGGTAAATGCGCAGGTCAAAATCACCGTTTTTGATCAAGATTTAAAACCACTTTCTGGTGTAGTTCTTCAAAGTGAAAACCCAAGCTTTGAACTTGTTTCGAAAACTGATGGGCTTTTCCAACTTGATGCAGAATTTGTAGAGAGGCTTACCTTATCTCACGTTTCCTTTAAGACACAAATAATTGAGAACCTAGAATCTGGCAATTATCGCTTTGTTCTATCTCCCAAAATTACTTCACTTGGTCAGGTTGAGGTAGAAGCCTTTGATAATGCTAGAAGCTTGAAATCTGTTGCCGGTGCTGTTCGCAAAGTTTCTGTAGCAGAGTTGAATCGCTTTGATCAACAATCTATCGTCAGGCCTTTGAATTTGACTCCCGGTCTTCGCTTTGAAGAAAGGGCAGGGGCTAGCTATCGTGTTTCCATACGGGGAAGTTCGTTGCGCTCTCCATTTGGAGTTCGAAATGTTAAGGTCTATTGGAACGGTATTCCTTTTACCGATCCCGGTGGAAACACTTATCTGAATTTGCTCGACCGACAAAACATGAATGCCATTGAGGTCATCAAAGGACCTGCTGGAAGTATGTTTGGTGCCGGAACAGGCGGGGTTATGAAGTTCAAAAGCACAGACTATTCAAGCACCAGCAATTCTATAGGTGCAGAAATGAGTTTCGGAAGTTTTGGCCTATTACGTTATGCTCTAAATGCCAATACAACAGGGGAGCAAAGCGCTTGGACAGTAAAATTTGCCCATCACGAAACAGATGGTTATCGCGACCACAATGCAATGCATAAGAACGTTTTAGAACTAGATGGTTTGGTCTTTTCCAGTGAGAAACAAACCATAGAGACCTCTTTCATTTATTCAGATCTCAATTATCAGATTCCGGGTGGATTGAATGAAACGCAATTTACGAATGACCCCACTCAAGCAAGACCAGGGAGTGCTGTTCAAAACTCATCGATCGATCATCAAATGTTTCTATTTAAACTCGGACAAGATTATCAAATCAATGAAAGATTCTCTAATGATACGCAGTTCTTCGGGAGCTATAGAAAATTTGAAAACCCATTCATTTTGGACTATAAACAGGATGAAGAAAGTCGATTTGGCTTTCGATCTGTTTTTAGATACGATTCAAAGAATAAGTTTTCGGCAAGTGCCGGCATTGAATATCAAACCGCTAATCTTGATGCAAAAAACTATGGGAATGTAGGTGGTGAAAGAGATACGATCCGATTTGCAGATGAGATTGTGAATAACGATTTGGTGGCATTTGTCAAGGGAGAATATCAGATCAATCGAACTTGGTTACTCGAGGCCGGATTGAGTTTGGCGAATACGGTATATGATATTAATCGTACTGTGGACCGTATCAACAATACCCCGCAAGCCTTCAAAAAGACATTCGATGTTAGTCTAAATCCTCGTATTGCGATAAATAAAGAAATCAATGAGAATTTAAGCGCTCATTTTTCTGTCTCCACAGGTTATTCGGTACCAACGACTTTAGAGGTGAGAACAAATGAGGGAAGTCTTAATACCGCATTGCAACCAGAAAGGGGAATCAATTACGAATTCAATCTACGTGGAGGGAACAAGGGCATTTCGTACGACCTCTCTCTTTTTCGCTTTGACTTGACAGAATCGATCACGACTTATACAAATCCCGATGGCGTAGTACTTTTCAGAAATGCGGGAAGCTTAAAACAACAAGGGGTTGAACTTGAGGTCTTAAAGCCATGGATTCAAAACGGTAAGGGTTTTGTAAGGGGCATGTCAAGTCGATTGGCTTTCACTTTTCATGATTTTCAATTCAATGAATATCAAAGTGGAGGAGATGACTTTAGTGGAAATGATTTGACGGGTACGGCTCCTATTGTGGTGGGTTTGACAACAGACGTTCAATTTAGGCAAGGCATTTATTTGAACCTGTCTTATCTTTATACAGACCCGATTCCTTTGAATGATGAAAACGCAGTATATGCGGATGCTTACACTATGCTATTTGCTAAAATAGGATGGGCAAGAACATTTGGAAAGTCTGATGTCCAACTTTCCTTGGCTGTGGATAATATTTTAGATCAACAGTACAGTTTGGGCAATGACCTCAATGCTTTTGGCGGAAGGTATTATCAGCCCGCCCCAACAAGAAACTACAGTGTAAATTTGAATTTAAGGTTAAGAAAATGAGTGCTGAAGAAGTCAACGAATTGATCAAAAACAGGAGATCTGTTTTTCCAAAAATGTATAGCGATGAGCCTGTAAAGGATGAAATTATTCAGCAAATGCTCGAAAATGCCAATTGGGCTCCGACACATCGCTTCACTGAACCTTGGCGCTTTGTCGTCTTTCATGGTGATGGGAGAAATAAACTTGCCAAGTTCCAGTCTGATCTTTACAAAAAAGTAAGTATGGCTGATGGAAGTTTTAATGAAAGCAAGTACCAAAAATTGGCAAAGCAGCCCATGATGGCCTCTCATGTCATCGCTATTTCGATGAGAAGGGATCCTGAAAAAAGCATTAGAGAAGTAGAGGAGGTGGCCGCTGTAGCTATGGCTGTTCAAAATATGTACTTGACTGCCGCGGCCTACGGGGTGGGTTGTTATTGGGGCACAGGAGGAATCACCTACATGGAAGAAGCCAAAGAATTCTTTGGGTTGAAGGAAGAAGATAAATTCATGGGTTTTCTTTTTGTTGGAAATATTGACGGGCCATTGAAAGGCAAAGGCTTGCGGAAGCCTATTGATGACAAAGTTCGTTGGGAAGGTTAAAAAACCAGCTGCCAGCGAAAAGCCCATTGCCAACTTAAATGCTTGGGTGAAATGGAAGCTTTTTCTAAGATTTCGGTAAGCTCAGCTTTTATAAAAGCACGTTTCACTGAGAGTGGACCATCGAATTTCACCATTTCTGATTTACTGAAAACCTTAGTGAGCAGTTTGATGGAGTAGTAGGCAAGCCAATGTCTGTGCAGGTCATTGATCACCACGCCTAGTCGCGCCTGATCTTTAAACTGTTTAAAAATTCGAATCAGGTCGTTCTCGTGAAAATGATGGGTAAATAGCGTGCAGAGAATCACATCGAATGTCTCTTTTTTAAACGCTTCACTAAAGATGTCTTTTACCTGAAAACTTATATTCGAATACTCCTTACAGTGTTTTTGTGCATAATCAATGATGTGAGGGTTGGCATCAAATCCAATAAGTTCGACATTGAGCTGCTTTTTCTTAGCCCACTTGGCAACGAGTTTAAGCATGTCGCCACCACCGCAGCCTAAATCTGCAATGCGTATTGGTTCTGAACTCGCATTTTTTGTTAATAGCTCAAGACCATTTAGGGTTACTTGATTACCACCGAGAAGCCGGTTTATTGTTTCTAGCTCTTTCAATGTTTGACTAATGATCTCTCCGGATGATTCCAGATCGTCCATTAATTCCTCTTGATATGAACGTTTTTTGAAGCTCATTCTAATTATTCGGTGTCAATGTGTATCTTCATTTGTGATTAAAAATCGATTCATCATAATTCCTTTACTTTTCTTGAGTGGTCTTACTTTGCGGGCACAAGATCAGCAAATTGAAGAATTGATCATATCCGTGTCATCAAACTACAAAAATCCACTGGCCTATTATCCCCTCAGACAAGATATATTTCTTCCTAGTGAGGAGGAACTCAAAATGATAGAGCGTAATAAGGATAATCCAGAACAGGCTTCTGTTCAAGGCTCTTTTGTTTTTCTTGATAAAGACTCGACCCTTGATCGTGACCGGTTTATCACAGCATCCGGAGACTTAATGTTTGCGAATTCAATGTATATGGGGCTATCGAAAAGGAACAGTTATAAATACCATAAACGGAAACAAAAGCTGCTATCCAACAGCAATCCAAACCTTGGTCGTTTTCTTTGGTACAACGAACAATTCAAAAAATTGCGTTAGCAGACTTCAAAGGCGGCAGTTTCAATCGTCAAACCAGGCCCAAATGCCATTGCTGCGAGCTTTTTACCTGAATCTTTTTTAGTCAATTCATTCATCATGGCTTTGAGAACAAAAAGAATCGTTGGAGAAGACATGTTTCCGAAATATTTCAAAACTTCATGTGCTTTTTGTGTCTCCGCTTTTGTGATGCCAAGTGCATTCTCAGCAACATCAAGAATTCTTTTTCCACCGGGATGAATAGCAAAAAGATCTGCCGTACCGATATTCAATCTTTCGATCAATTCTTTAACACCATCTGCAATCAGATCGGGAACATAGGTGGTCAGCTTCATTTCGAACCCACTGTTTCCAATATTCCACGCCATTTCATTTTGCCCATCAGGGTAAATGGAGCTTTTGAAGTCTTTGATTTCTAGGCTGCTGCCCTCTTTCGGCTCATGCTTTGCGCTGACCAGCGCTGCTGCCGCACCATCAGAAAATAAGGCATTGGCGATCAGATTATCTTCGTTATTGTCTTTTTGAAAGTGAAGGGTACAAAGCTCCACGCATACGATCAAGACGGTTGCTTCAGGGTCAGCTTTACAAATTTGGTTTGCTGTTTTTAAAGCAGTGATAGCCGCATAGCATCCCATAAAGTTGATACAGGTTCTTTCTGTTTCTGGCTTAAGCCCAAGTGAATTCACCAAGTCTATGTCCAGTCCTGGTGCATAAAGCCCCGTACAGCTTACAGTGATCAAGTGCGAGATCTCTTTGCGATCAAAGTCACCCAAGCAGTTTTGAGCCGCTTCCTTTCCAAGAGGAACAGCCTCTTTTCTGTAGATCTCATTCCGCTCTTTAGTACTAGGGAAGGGGCTAAGGTTGTCTTGAGGAGGGTAAAGCTGCCATTTCGTTTTATCTAGGGTGCCGTAATCGGGGACAACAGAATGCCTTTCTTTGATTGCCGAAACCCTGTAAAGTGCCTTCAGTCGTTGTTTATCTGCGCCTTCCAACCCATGTGCCTTACTCATGAATTCGAAAACTTCAGATTGCTCGATCTTATTTGCAGGCACAGCCGTACCCAATGATAAAATGTTTACCCTCACATACGATAATAGTCCATTTTAGACTAAATTGTTCTGAACCTGATCGAAATATGTTTAAAAAGTCTACTTGGCTCCATTTAAGGATTCCATTCTCATATTTCTTACTTCCAATTTTTCTGTTTGCGCTATCGCTGAGTCCGAACTTGAGTGAGCTAGGCATGTTGGGCTTGTTGGTTATTCTTCACCTCTGTATTTATCCCGCTTCAAACGCGTATAACAGTTATTTTGATAAAGATGAAGGGAGCATTGGAGGGCTCAAGAACCCACCCAAAGTGGATAAGAACGTTCTTTATTTGGCTTGGACTTTTGACCTGCTTGGACTTTTGTTGACCCAATGGCTTTTTAACAATTTCACGCTTTCCGCTATGATTTTGGTCTATATCATAGTTTCTAGAGCTTATAGTAATTCTCACATAAGGCTTAAGCGCTATGCTATTTTAAGCTGGTTGATCGCGGGTTTTTTTCAAGGGGCATGGGTTGTGTGGCTGGTTTATATTGGGTTGAATGAGTTTGAGTTTCAGGTGATATTTAACGAGAAGATCTTCTATGGTGGCTTGTTGGCTTCAGCCATTCTTTGGGGCTCCTATCCCATGACTCAAATCTATCAGCATGAAGAAGATGCAAAGCGGGGAGATAGAACAATGTCTATTATTCTTGGAATAAAGGGGACATTCTTATTCACAGGTCTTTGTTTTGGGCTAGCGACTTTAGGGTATGTTCTCTACTTCAATACGTATTTTGATACCAAGTATGCATGGCAATTTGTTTTGAGTATGTCTCCAGTGGTTTTATACTTTGTTTGGTGGATGTTCAAGGCTTTTCGAAATCCAGACCATGCGAATTTCACCAATACAATGCGGCTTAATTGGATCTCAGCAACCGCTTTAGGCGGATTCTTTATTTATCTTTTTCTAGATTATACACAGGTACTCAATGTAGTTGGTGTTTATTAAAAGGGCTGACCGTGAGTGTTTGCCATGATCTTTCGAGCGATCCAAGGCGATTTTTGCATAAGCCCCACGGCAAGTTCAGAGCTTGTTTTCGACCCAAATAGCTTTTGAGTTTGTCTGCCTATCCAAAGTCTTTGGGCAAATAGTTTTGTCCATCTTTTGGTATATTCTTCTTTTAGAAAACCGAGTCCTTTCGAATGGTCTTCAATAAGTAGGTCGCTCAATACCTTAGCAGAGTGAATGGCCAGCGCCATGCCATTTCCACAAAGAGGTGTGATGAGGCCAGCAGCATCTCCGATCATAAATACTTCATGTTCAACGGGTTTTTTCGGAGCGAAAGAAAAGGCATTGATCACAACAGGTTGATCTAACAAGAATTCTGAGTTTTCAAGCACATTTTTCAGGAAAGGGTTTTGCTTCAATAGAGCGTCTTCCATCTGAGGAATGTCACCATATTTTTTTAGTGATGCCCGTTGTCCAAGATAGCATAGGTTGTATTTGTCGTCCTCGATAGCCGAAAGCCCACAATAGCCCCCTTCAAAGTTGTGTAAAGCAATTTTGTTTTTGGCAAAATCGGTTTTAATGTGATATTTCACACCGATATATGGGCTTGGTTTTTGGGTAAACGCTCTGTCAAGCCTTTTATCGATTCTGCTCGTTTTGCCATAGGCACCAACCACAAGGTCGGCTTCGTAAAAATGACCCTGATTATCTTCGATTTGAAAGGATTCACCATGCTTAGAAATATCAACAATGGTTAATCCTTCTTGCAATTGCACGCCACTGTTTCTCGCCTTTTCAACAAGAAAGTGATCGAAGTAATGGCGGCTCACTCCAAAGGCTCCAAGGTCGAGTGGCATTTCCATACTTTTTCCCTTCACGGAAGTATATTGAAATTTGGTTATGGAGGGTACTTGAATTTCAGGAAAGAGTTTATTCTTGATGAGAAAATTTTTCACTTCGTTAGAGACGTATTCTCCACAAACTCTATGGAATGGATAGCGCTTTTTTTCGAATAAGGTTACTGCAAAACCAGCTTGGGAAAGTAGATTTCCAGCTACTAGCCCTCCTAAACCGCCCCCTATGATCGCTATTCTTTTCAATTTCATCCCCTTACCACATCGTGATGCCACTCAAGTAAAACTCACTAACAACTTGAGAATTTGAATATAAGTTTAAGACTAAGCTTGAATAGAACTAAACAAACCTTAGGAAAAATGATAAAAAGGAAACTAAACGGAAAGATCTTGATGTCTTGCCTCGTTTTGATCGCTATGCTTTTTTCCACTGTAGATGTGGATGCGCAAAGCAGAAGACAAAGGAGAAAGCAACAAGAAGAAGCAGCTAAAAAAGCTGCAGAGCAGCCTAAAAAACCAGCTGCTAAGAAAGGTGGAATTCAACCTTTCGACAAAGTAATTACAAGTGAGGCAGAAACAGACGAGGGTCTTTTCCATGTGCATAAGCTTGATAAGAAGTATTTCTTTGAGATTCCAAATGATCTTTTAGAAAGAGATATGTTGATGGTTACTCGTATTGCCAAGACCGCTTCAGGAATTGGTTTTGGCGGTGGTAAAACCAACACACAGATGCTCAATTGGGAGCGTGTTGAAGATAGAATCAACTTAAGAATCAAATCAACGGTAGTTACTGCAGCAGATAGTTTACCAGTTGCTGAAGCTGTTGAAAACTCAAACTTCGCTCCGATCCTTGCCTCTTTCGATATCAAGGCGCTTTCGAAAGACTCGTTAGGGGTTGTGATCGATGTCACTTCACTATTGACGGGAGATGTTAAGCCATTAGGCTTTCCACAGCGTTACAGAACTCAATACAGAGTGACAAGACTAGACAATTCTAGATCTTATGTAAAAAGAGTAAGCAGTTACCCTGAAAACATTGAGTTAAGACATGTAAAGACGTATAACGCAAGTAACTCGCCTTCAGCTAGTGCGGATGGATCAATCTCTGTGGAGATGAGCAACTCAATGATTCTTTTGCCTGAAGTGCCAATGCAAAGAAGACTCTATGATAGAAGAGTAGGTTGGTTTGCAAGAGGAACAACAGATTATGGTCAAGAAGCTCAGAAGTCTAAAGAAATTAGATACTTGGACAGATGGAGACTTGAAGTTAAAGATGAGGACATCGAGAAATTCAAAAGAGGTGAACTTGTTGAGCCTAAGGAACCAATTGTATATTATGTAGATAGAGCCACTCCTGATAAATGGAGACAAGCGATCAAAGATGGTATCGAAGATTGGCAAGCGGCTTTTGAAAAGGCAGGTTTCAAGAACGCGATCATCGCAGCGGACCCGCCAAGTGTAGAGGAAGATCCTGATTGGAGCCCAGAAGATGTACGCTATTCAGTAGTGCGTTATTTGGCTTCTCCAATTCCAAATGCAAATGGTCCTCACGTAAGTGATCCACGTTCTGGAGAGATACTAGAGAGTGATATTAACTGGTACCATAATGTAATGACATTGGTAAGACAGTGGTTCTTCGTTCAAACAGCAGCGATCAATCCAATGGCACAGAGCCCAGAGTTTGATGATGAAGTGATGTCAAGGTTGATCAGATTTGTCTCTTCTCACGAAGTGGGTCATACATTGGGTCTACCACATAACTTTGCTTCATCGAATGCATACCCGGTGGATTCATTAAGATCAGCAAGCTTTACACAAAGAATGGGAACAGCTCCATCAATTATGGATTATGCGCGTTTCAACTACATTGCTCAACCAGGTGATGAAGGTGTAGCATTAATGCCTGAGATTGGTGAGTATGATAAATATGCTATTGAATGGGGTTACAGACCAATCTTGGATGCTGAGACGCCTGAGGATGAGCTGCCTACTTTAAGAAAGTGGATCGATGATAAAAATGGTGATCCATTGTATAGATACGGTCGTCAAGGAAACCCTAACGATTATACAGCACAGAGCGAAGACTTAGGTGACGATGCAGTGAAAGCTAGTATGTATGGCATCAAGAACTTGAAAGTTATCATGAATAACTTAAGAGAATGGACTTATGTTGAAGGTTCTGATTATTCTGAATTAGGCGAAATGTATGGTGCTGTTCAATCACAATTTAACCGTTATATGGGTCATGTAGGCCGTTACATTGGCGGTGTGAAAGAAGAGTACAAAAGCATTGATCAAGAGGGGGCTATTTATTCTCATGCGCCTAAGGCTAAGCAAAAAGAAGCGATGGCATTCTTGAATGCAGAACTTTTTGATACACCAGAATGGATGATTGATGAAGAGATCATCAATAGATTGCAGGATTATGGTACAGTAGAGAGCATGCGTTCTTTACAGGTTCGTACGTTGAATTCTACATTAGAGTGGAGAAAGCTTGGAAGAATCATAGAGAATGAAGCCATGAATGGAGATGACGCTTATAGCATCCTCGAATTGATGTCTGACCTTAGAGGAGGAATCTGGAGTGAGCTGAGAAACGGTTCCACAATCGATACTTATAGAAGAAACCTTCAAAGAGCCCATATCGATAGATTAGAAACGATGATGACTGGTGACCTTGATGAGCCTGCAGCTTTTAGAAGGTTCAGAGGACCTGGCATCAATGCCAAGCAATCGGATATTCGTCCAGTAGTGAGAGCTGAGCTGAAGACGTTAAAAGGTCAGATTCAGGCAGCGATTCCTAGAACTAGAGATAGAATGAGTAAAATCCATTTAGAAGATGCACTTGTAAGAGTGAACGATATTTTGGATCCGAAATAAGATTTGAATAATCCTTTAAAAAGCCTCTTTCATTGAAAGGGGCTTTTTTATTAGATGAGTTTTTTGTGCTTAACGACTTTCTTTATGAGCACACCAACGCGTCTGACTATTATCGTTGTTTTAGTACGTGGTTTAGCTCTTATAATAGTGTTGATCTCAGAGTATTTGTAGAAGAAAACGGGACGTCCATTAATTGCTATGATTTCGTCTCCAGGCCTGAAGTCTTCTTTTTGTGCCGGTGAACCAGGTATGATCTCAGAAATAAAATATTCATCAAGCTGTTCACCTTTCGCGACAATTCTTAAGCCTACGGTATTGAACTTGAAATCGTCTCTATAGGTGTTATTCTTTTTAAGGTAGATCACTTCATTGAAGTAATCATAAATCACAGTGAAACGAGATAGGATATCTGAGCCAATAGTACCATATCTAATTAAGTTACCCTCTTGGCCTTTTACTTCTTTCTGAATTTGCCAGTCTTCTGGAAACGAAGTAATCACTTTTCGAAATTTGAATTTTCCGACTTTGATCTTTCTGATACGACCGACTTTACCAACAATACTTCCGGTAAGTCCACTCCCTAGTGTATGCTCAATATTGTCTTCAGGTACGACAACGTCTTCATTCTTTTGAGCATCAAGAAATAAAGCACTGCTGGCACCAGTGTCTATAAGTAAATTGACCTTGGTTTTTTTCTGTCCTTTTTGTTTTAAATCAATTTGTATGAAGGGTCGAAGATCACGGACTTCGATGTCAATTTTTTTAAACCCTTTGGGAGCTTTAAAGCTTCCAGGTTCATATAGCCTGATGGTTTCTTTCTCATAGTTTACTTCAACAATGAATCGATTAAACAATTCTGAACCCAAAACCCCATTGGCTTCGACCCCAAGAGCGTTTTTTATATCTAGATCATTTTCCTGAAAGACTAGCATTGATTGCCTTTCCCCTTCAACCCCCTGCATATCGATTTTAAGATTGTCTGCAACGAGTAATTCTGTCACCTTTTCTCCTTCTCCTGAATAAATAGGTACAGTTCGGGCTTTGCTAAAGTCATATTCTCCAAAAATCCATTTGTCGAAGATCATACCTGATTCTGATCCAGTGTCAAGAATAAAATTGAAGGGTCCCTTTTTATTGATGAGGATGGGGATAACGATCAGGTTGCTTTCATTTTGGAAACTTAGCTCAACTTCTTGGTTCTTTTTAAGTAATGAAAAACCAAGAGGGTTTTGAGCACATACGATAGCGCTAGAGGAAATAAGAATTACACATAGAGTGAATATCTTCCGCATTTTAAGTGTTTGGCTTTTCTATATACCTAATTAATAAAAAAAGTATCTGTTCTTTAACAGCTGTTCATTTAAATAGCTTTCGATATATGGGTTTGCGATAATAGAACTGAAGATAAAGTAAAGGATACAATAAAACGTTCAACACCAATAGATTAGTATCGAATCTTATATCGTCAATGATATAGGTTTCTCCTTGAGTTTCTTTAATTATATGATGATGCTTCCATGCTTTGAATGGAAAAGGAAGTTGTGTGCCCTCATCAATGAATTCAAAGCCCGTATTTGAAGTTTGGTCAAACGTAATTTCACTGGTCCAGGTGTCTTTCCAAAGTAAGAAGTTTAACTCCATTGAAACAAGATCCCCTTTTTCAGAACCATCAAAGCGTTTCAATTTGACTTTGGGAAAAGGAGGGTTTAATTCTAGAAACAAATCTTCATTAAATCCTTTTTGAACCT
>CBFHYE010000206.1:0-12933 GCA_965659985.1 Roseivirga sp.
GAAATGTGCATGCGCTCCATTTGAAACGAAATTATAGGCGGTTCTATCTAAACCCTCCTGAAGCTCATCATAAGTGATGTAATTCTCTTTTTCAGGCGTAATCTCATTCATGCCGTGGTCACTCACTAAGATCACATTGATGTCTAAAGAGCGTTTTGCAATGCCTTCCATCAATAAACCTAAGAGGCGATCCGCTTCAAGTATTGCCTCTTTAGTCTCAGGTGCATTAGGACCGTATCGATGACCAGCATCATCAACTAAAGAAAAGTAAAGACTTATGAATTGAGGCCGCTGCTCCGCAGGCATTTCAAGCCAATCCATAGCTGCCTCAATTCTAGTTTCATTAGGAATCGCCCCATCATAAATGTGATAGTAGTCCGGATAGCTACCTTTGATTGGAGCTTCAGACCCCACCCAGAAATAGGAGGCTGATTTCATGTTATTTGCCTGAACCAATTGCCAAAGAGGTGTGCCTCCATAAAATTGAGCATCTTCTACTACTTTGCGATTGCCAATGCTATAGCTTAGGCCAAGGTTACGATCATAGAAGCTGTTGTCTACTAGGCCATGATTGCCAGGATATAGACCAGTTACAATTGAGTAATGGTTAGGAAAAGTTTTGCTTGGAAATGATGGGATTAAGCTTTCGGAAGCAGCGCCTTCTTTGATAAAGGATTGAAAATTAGGTGCATTGAATTTCTGGACATAATCATGTCGAAAACCATCGAAAGAGACCAAAATGACATAGGGCTTATCATCACTTTGTTCTATCACTTTTGCATATGAAACAAAGGTGACAACTAGTAATAGAATGATGAGCTCAAAGTATTTCTTAAGCATGCTGTAAAGCTAATCACAGAAAATTTCTGGATGATCAACTATTTGTTAATTAAGCTTTACGCTTTGGTGTATTACTTAATTAAAGTGCTCCTGATTTATGTTTAGCGTGAGTTCTTCCAAATTTTGAATGGTTTTGGCCAAACCTTTCGTTCTGCTCATTTCATATTTAAAGAAGTATTTCATGGTGTGGATCTTTCCATCCAAGAAAGTACTTGAATAAGGTGGAGCATCATCTTTTAAAAGTGTAGCAGATGTACTTGCCATTTTCAACCATTGCCAACCCACGATTATTGTCCCGAACATGTCCATAAATAGGGTAGCATCAGCTAAGTATTTTTCGAAGTTGCCTTCTTTGGCCAGTGGCAAGATGGCCTCCAAGACCTGCTGCACCATCATCAAATTAGCACCTAATTCCTCTGCAAATGGTTTTAAATCTTCAAAAGCGGATGCAGTCTTTAAGGTTACTTGAATTTCCTCTGCCAAGAGATCAAGTGCCTTGCCATTGGCCATGGTTACCTTGCGACCTAATAAATCGAGAGATTGAATTCCCGTGGTGCCTTCATAGATGCTGATGATGCGAATATCGCGGTGATACAATTGGAGCATGTAGTCTTTTAAAAAGCCATAGCCGCCTAGGACCTGTAACCCTTGACTTACAGATTCAATACCTTTTTCAGCAGGGTAGGTTTTGACTACTGGGGTAAGTAGTTCGAGAAGGAGGTTGTATTTCTTTTTTTCTTCCTCAGATCGTGCGGTGAGCTCTTTATCGACATAATAAGCTGCTTGAGATACTAAAGCTGCGGACCCTTCCACAATGGATTTTTGAAAGAGTAGCATTCGTTTTACATCGGGATGATTAATGATCATCGTTTGTTCTTCATCTACATTCTTTTTACCTGAGTCAGATAGCTTTCTGCCTTGCGGTCTTTCTCGGGCATAGGCCAATGAAGCATAATAGGCAGCCGAAGCAATGCCAGCACCCATTCGACCGGTTGCTATGCGGGCTTCATTCATCATTTGGAACATATAAGTTAAGCCTTTGTGCTCTTCGCCAACGAGATAGCCTTGAGCTTCCTCAAAGACGAGATGAGCCGTGCAATAGCCACGTTGGCCCATTTTTTCAAATTCACTGGCCGTGATCACTTGTGATTCGCCTAACCCATCCTTTACCAACTTCCTTTTTGGTACCACAAAGAGCGAAACACCTTTTGTGCCTAACGGAGCACCTTCAACTCTTGCCAAAACAAGGTGAACGATATTTTCAGCATACTGATGATCTCCAGACGAAATAAATATCTTTTGTCCTGAGATCTGATAAGTGCCATCATCTTGTGGTTTTGCAGAGGTGGTGATATCAGAAAGTGAACTACCCGCCTGTGGTTCGGTCAAGCACATAGTGCCTGTCCATTCCATCTCCAACATTTTTGGTAAAAAAGTATCCTTCAAATGATCGTTACCGAAGGAAGCGATCAAGTTAGCAGAACCAGCAGTAAGTCCTAAATAGCCTGTGACATGGTTGTTGGCAGCTTCCATGATGAAATAAGCCGCGTGAAAGAGCATACTAGGCATTTGAAGTCCGCCATGTGCTTCACTGAAGAAAGAACTCACCAGTCCCATTTCACCCGACTGCTTCAAGATCTTCTCAAATTGAGGGTGGATTTTGATATTGCCATTCTCAAAGTAAGCAGGCTGCTCATCCATTTCCTTTAGGTAAGGAAAGAGCTGACTGTCGGAAAAGTCTTTTACCGCATCTAAGAATAGATCTGCTGAAGTTTTGTCGTAGTTGGCATAAAGCGGCTGCTCTAAAATATCTTGTGCCTGATGCACATGGTGCATTAAGAACTTTAGTGTTTCTAAGCTTACGTATCGTTCTTTCATTTTCATCAATTACAGTTGGGGGAAGTTCCAGGTTTTTCAAACCATTTACCATTTTCAATATACCAGTAAAACCATTGGCCTCCAGTGCCAGATCGCCATTTTTTCAAGTCAAATGTGGCTTTTCCTGATTCATCTGCAATGATCTTGTAAACTGATAAGGCTTCTTCATTTAGGTTCCAATTCAGTGGCTTATTGCCCATGCTTTGTTCTGGTAAAATTTGATTCGAGCAATTGGTTTGGATAAAATAGACCGCGTTCTGTCGTTCGGGTGACAAACCGTAGGTGCGGGCGATGCCATCGCTTCCAATACACACAGCCGTATATTCATCACAGGCTATACCGAAGGTCTTTGCGTTCGTTTCCTTTACAATTTGACTCATAAACGCGATATGCCTTCCTTGTCTATTTCTATCTGCATAGTGTGTGTCAGTGATCGTATGCTCAAGAATTTCAATATTTAAGAAGTTATTGCCTAGGCTTACTTTTTCGTGGTATGGATTGCCTAGGGCTTCTTCGGATGTGATGGTTCCGTTTTTTGCACTAAAGAACCACTCACCTAATACGGCCATTCCAGCACTGGTTCCTCCAATAGCTCCTTTTTTAATTGTGATATGATCGTTGAGCGCATCCTTCATTTCAGAATTACCCCAAATATTGATGTAATTATATTGATCCCCACCTGCCATCCAAATGGCCTCGGCTTTCTTGATTTTATTGATGACATAAGGGTGGTTGGCCGCTTCATCAGTTTTGATCACTAGACTTTCAACAGAGTTGACCTCAACTCCCAGGGTTGAATATAAATAGTCATTATAACCATCACTGCCAGATGCTCTTAAAACGAGTATATCCCCACCGTTGGCCTTTTCTAAAAACCATTTCATGGCTTCATCATGTTCTGAACGGCCGCCCATCATTGTAATACCATAATTGGGCTGCACTTCCTTGTCGGTTTCATTTCCAGTAAAATAGGACGTGTAAGGTTGATCTTGATTTTTATTTTGAAGGGCAAGTGTTATTAGGGAGCAGAAGAGACTGAGAAACGAGATGAATTTGAGCATTGTAGTGCAGTTTATTTTTTTTAGAGTAGAGGTGCTAGCAATCTGCAGGCAGATTCTTTCAGCTTTATGGCGGTATTCCTCTTTGACCATAGATCAAGCATGGCCATCTCACAATCCATGAGGTCTTCTTCAAATTGCTCATGCAACTGGCTGACAAGTTCTTTGTCGTAGAGGTAGGTGTTTACTTCATAATTGAGGTCAAAACTCCTGTAGTCCATGTTTGAAGTGCCAATGGAAGCAAAGTTGTCATCAACTATGATCACTTTGGAGTGAATAAACCCCTTTTTATAAAAGAATACTTCGATTCCGATTCTTAATAACTGCTTTACAAAAGAGAGTGATGCGGATTGAACGATCCAAGAATCGCTGGTTTGTGGAATCATCAGTTGCACCTTTACACCACTCTTAGCTACAGTGCTTAAGGCATTCATGATGCTTTCTGTAGGGATGAAATATGGAGTGGTGATTCTAATACTTTCTTCAGCCGAATTGAATGCCAGAAGAAATGACTCCATAATACTTGAGAGTTCCCAATCGGGTCCACTTGCATTGATCTGTACAGGTTGATTGCCAATTTCTTCAAGGATAGGGTAGTAGTTTGGTCCTTCGTTCAATTCCTTTCCCGTAACAAAGAGCCAACTGAGCATGAAGAGGAATTGGAGTGATTTCACACTTTCACCTTCAAGTTTTAAATGGGTGTCTCTCCAATAAAGTTTGTGTTTGCCATTGTTGAGGTATCGATCATCTAAATTGATACCCCCTGTAAAACCAACCTCACCATCGATCACAATGATCTTACGGTGGTTTCGGTAATTGATCTTACTGGTAAAAGCGGGAAAAAGAACAGGCATAAATTCATGGATCTCAATTCCCGCATCTCTAAGTCTTTTAAAATAGTGTCTTCTTAGGCCAAGTGAACCCACGCCATCAACAATGATCAGAATTCTCAATCCTTCTTTTGCTTTCTCTATGAGTATATCCGCCAACTCGCCACCAATGTCATCATCCGAAAGGATATAATATTCCATATGGATATGATCCTTGGCTTTTCGAATGGCCTCTTTGACTGCTGGGAATTTCTCCTCCCCATTTTTAAGTATTGAAACCTGATTATTGATGGTTAGCGGAGATAGATCATTGATCAGGAAATTGATCAGTTTATCATATTTATTAAAGGCTTTGTAGTGCTCAGGGATTTCGAAAGACTCCTTATTGTCCAAATGCTTTTCTACATACTTCGCTCCAAAAGCTTGGTTAATGAGCTTTCTTCGATTGAATATTTTCTGCTTCCGAAGGTTTTGACCAAAAAAGAAATAGAGGATGATACCTACAACGGGTAAAAGCAAAAGTAGGAGAAGATAGGAATGTGTTTTTAATGGGTTTTTGTTTTCCAACAGGAGACTGGCCACGGCATAGAGCAGTCCTAATGCATAAAGAGGAACGAAATAAACAGAATAGTCCTGCCAAAACTCAAGCATGTGTCAATATAAGCTAAAGCAAATTTATTTGGTCAATTGCTTAATAAAAGAGCGGCCAAAGTCTATGATAGGAGTAGTTGACATAAGCTTCAATTCCTCCAGAAGACTTGTTTCCTCGTCTAAGAACTTAAAGACCATGTGAGCACCATTTTTTTGGAATAGATTAGTGAAGATTTCTTCACCCGTATATTTGCCATTGGCAAGAACATCTAGAAGTGTAGCGTCATACTTTTTAAAACGTTCTTTTTGATAAGGCAAGTCCTTTTCTATTGGCTTTTGCTCGCTAATATTCCGGACCATTTTTTTAAGAATGTGTTGAGCACGTAGAAAGGAGTAGCCTGTACTCGCCTTTGCAAAACCACCTAAGATGCCAATGTTGTATAGGTGACGGCTTTCTTTAATATTAAAACTAAAGTCGGTCATCGGAATCACTCCTTTTTCCTCCTCAATGATCTTGTAATTCTTTACACCCTGTTGATGAATATATTCCTTGAGTCTCTGATCGTATTCCTCATCTTTTAAAAGTGTTTTGTTGAAAAGGGTATACTCTACTAAAGCCTTTTTATCTGAAAGGGGGAGGATGTAGCCAAAGCGACAATCCCCTTCTTGATCTATGGAAAAATCCATATAGGTGACTTCTTCGTAATTGAACGAAGCTTTCTCCGTTTCAATGACCCAACCTTGGAAATGCTGAAGGATATTATTCGCCTTATCAAAATTAAGGTCCCGATAATTGACGGTGCTATTGAAAACTACCTCACCCTGATAGCTTGATTTACTAGTAGTGACCAAGCCAGAAGGGTCAATAGAGGTGATTTCCTCCTGTACCCATTCCACCTGCTTTGAGGCTTTGATCTTAGGTACGAGGTGCTCATAAAAATCAATACCTTTGATCATCTTATATCGATAAGGACTGATATCGTAAGATTTGTTTATGTTTTTACCTTTCACCACAGCTTTTGACCAAGACTTTCCAACAAGTTTCTCGAAGAGGTTTTCTTGCTGCTCCCAAAAGCACCATGTACGGTCATTTTGGGCTTTGGCATCCTTGTCAATGACCAAGATAGATTTTTTGCTATCTTTAAGTCCCAGCAATAAGTAGGTGAGGGTCAAACCGGAAGCACCTGCTCCCGCAATGATGTAGTCGAAAGATTTCATTGTGAGTCTAAACTTACCTTAAAAACCCTAGAACAGTTATATGGTTGAAGGAACTTTATGAGTTCTATTAACCAAAATGTCCGATTTGGCTGTAATTGTGGCTGAAATCGGAAAAATGTTAAATTTACGTCCCTTTTGGGCACCAATGAATAGAACAACCATCATTTGCCTGCTGGCCGCATGCCTAATGTCGTCATGTGCGCTGCAAACGGTATGCCCTGCATATCACAGTGCTTTTATTCTCGATGAATATGAGCAGCAGGAAACCTATTCACTATTTGTAGAGGTAGGGGGGACCATAGTTCCTAAGCGACCTTATGGTTTCAAATTCAAAGCAGAAGATGGAGATTCTCTAATGGAGAAATTCATTGACGGAACAAGTGGTAAAGGTTTTCGAGTGCAAAAAGGCAGAGTACATCCACACATGAAAGGTGGTTTTACTTACGATAATTGGAAAAAAGAAGGATTGTTAGCGCGGGTTTTCCGAGCAAAAGAGAAGCCTGTTCTGGAAAACCCTTACCTCTTTGATAAGATCTTTAAGAAAAGGCCATTCTACAAACTGGATACAGAAGAGATGGAGATCGTTCATTTTAATAGACCACGTTATGATAGTATCGTAGCTTCTATTGTGGATACCACCCGATACCGCCAATTGATGGCAGAATTTGATTCCATGCCACCACCAATTCAGGCGCAACATGCTCCTTTGCTAAGGGGGAGCTTTAATGTTGAACAAGAAGAATACAATCGAAAGTTTGCTGGCTATTTTTTACGCGTTGTGCCAAGGCCCGAACCTGAACCCGTTGATTCTGCTCTTATTAAACAACAGTTAGATTCTTTGGCCAATGATTCTACAAAAGAGAAGAAGGGAATCTTTGGGCTTTTCAAAAAGAAGAAGAAAAGCGATAAGGAAGAAAAGGAAGATGATAATCAGCCTAGGCCAAATGATGCTGCTACTCGTGAAGAGGAGGAAGAATAAAATCATCTATTACCCCGATTGATAAAGAAATGATTCATCTCATCTGAGTTGCCTTCTATCAGGTCTATTTTTCCATCATTATTCAGGTCTCCGGTTACAATATCATAGCTATTAAAAGCGGAGTTCCCAAGCGCTTGTTTGATCCATTGCTTGCCATTCTCTCTATTTAAGAAAACAGTGTTCGGACCATTCACATTGGCAAAGACAATATCCAATAAGTCATCTCCGTCAAGATCAGCAACATCCACAGAATAGGATCTGTCATTACTAGTGTCAACTGTTTGTGTACGATTGAACTCGAGCTGGCCATTTCCAAAATAGATAACATTGGGTTCACCAATATTTGCTGTTATAATGTCTAATAAACCATCATTATCAAAATCAGCGATTGATACAGACCTTGTTTCATCACTACCTGTACCGAAAGGGATTCGTTCTGAGAAGTTGACTTTACCATCATTTAAGTAAATAAAATTCTGTTGTCCATCTCGGTTGGCCAAAATAAGATCTTTATGACCATCATTATTCATATCAGAGATGGCGACATCTATTGTGGAATCATCTGAAGCCCCAAATTCGAGCACATGAGTGAAATTAGCAGCTCCATCATTCAGGCATATTTGATTTGGCATACCGCGATTAGTGATCAAAATGTCGATATCACCATCGTTGTCGATATCGTTTAGTGTTAGGTTTCTTGTAGGAGCGTAGTTGTTGCCAAAATTGCCGTTTCTTTGAAAATTTCCTTTACCATCATTAAGATAGATAGCATTTGGTGCCATGTCGTTGCCCACCACTATGTCAAGATCACCATCATTATCTAAGTCTGCTAACTCTGTAGCATATGAGGTTTCTTTGATTTGGTCTAAAGGAGTGGAAACCGTAAAGATGCCAAAGCCATTATTGAAGTAGACCTGATTTTGCTGTGGCCAGTGTCGACCATTTGCGGAAACAATATCAAGATCCCCATCATTGTCAATATCACCTAAACTTATCGATGCCGTCTTCTCTTCACTTGTTCCAAAGATCAATCGGTTATTCGCTCTAAATTCAATTTGGGAAAAGGTATTATTGACAATACAAATGAAGGTCAATGCAGCTATCAATCTTGATTTCATTCTTTAAAGTAGCTAAAACCCTGATTTAAATCATCCTTTTAGGTAACGGAGGTTACAGAAAACTTCCATGGAGATATTCAACTTTGAATCATCATTTTGGAAATTTTATCACTATGAAAGTAGAACAGTTATATACCCAATGTTTAGCAGAAGCAGCATACTACATTGAATCTAATGGGGAAGCTGCTATTATTGATCCGCTCAGAGAGGTTCAGCCCTATTTAGAAATGGCTGAAAAGAATGGAGCGAAGATCAAATATGTTTTTGAGACGCACTTCCATGCAGACTTTGTTTCAGGTCACTTAGACCTTGCGGCCAAGACTGGAGCAGAGATCGTTTTTGGTCCAACTGCTCAACCGAATTTTGATGCTATTGTAGCCAAAGACAATCAAGAGTTTGCCATTGGTGATTTAAAGATCAAAGTGTTGCATACACCTGGTCATACAATGGAATCTTCAACCTTCTTGCTTATTGATGAGAAAGGAGTAGACAATGCCATATTTACTGGCGATACGCTTTTCCTAGGCGATGTTGGCCGTCCTGACCTTGCGGTTAAAACGGATTTAACAAGAGAAGATCTAGCAGCTCATTTATTTGATTCATTGAGAAACCGCATTATGCCTTTGGCAGATGAGGTGATCGTATACCCTGGCCATGGACAAGGTTCTGCTTGTGGCAAGAATATGAGTTCAGAGACGGTAGACACTTTGGGTAATCAGAAGAAGTTCAATTATGCACTTCGCGCTGATATGACCAAGGAAGAATTCATCAAAGAAGTGACTTCTGACTTAGTAGCTCCACCGCAGTATTTCCCAAAAAATGCGGTTATGAATAAGACTGGCTATGACAGTATCGACAACGTACTTGAACGCGGAGTCTTGGCGCTAGATCTTAAGGAATTTGAACAAACGATAGAAAAAAATAAAGCGATTGTTATCGATGCCCGTCATCAGGATGATTTTGCCAAAGGGTCTATCCCAAATAGCTTTTTTATCGGTATTGACGATAATTTTGCGCCATGGGTAGGTGCCCTGATCAATGATTTGCAGACACCAATTGTATTTATTGCTGAAGAGGGTAAAGAAGAAGAGGTGGTCATTCGTCTTTCAAGAGTGGGCTATGACAATACGCTCGGGTTCCTCAAGGGTGGAATTGAAACATGGAAATCAGCAGGGAAACCTGTGAATACCATCGAAGAAATTGATGCGACTACACTTGCAAACAAGTTTAGTGAAGGAATTAAAATCTTGGATGCAAGAAAAGAGAGTGAATTCAAATCTCAACATGTTGAGGGTGCTGAAAATCATCCGCTAGATTTTGTTTGGGATGAATTAGATAAGATTGACAAGAATAACCACTGGTTCGTGCATTGTGCGGGAGGTTATCGTTCTATGATCATGTCTTCAATTCTCGTTTCCAACGGATTTAAAAACATTACGAACATCAAAGGAGGTTTTGAAGCGATCCAAGAAACGGATATTCCTTTGACGTCATTCAAAGAGCAAGTCACTATGCTTTAGTGAAACTGGTTAAGTTGATGGTTGAAAGCCCTAGTGAGACGCACTAGGGCTTTCTTATTTTTAAACAATTCACTTCTATATCCATTCTTAGAACATGAAGTTAACCGATCAAGAAATTGATAGAGTGGTAGAAATGGCTTGGGAAGATCGAACTCCTTTTGATGCCATTGAAGCTCAATTTGGTTTGCCAGAGAAAGAGGTCATCAAGTTGATGCGAAAAGAGATGAAAGCCAGCTCATTTAGAATGTGGCGTGCAAGAGTACAAGGTAGATCCACCAAGCACAAGGCTAAACAGACCTCAGATAAATTTAAGAGCACGCTACAAAGAGAGATCACCCACAATAAGGTCTCGAAGCGCTAGTTGTCTAGGCCTTCATAAATGAGCTCATACAAGCCATTCCAAAACTGCGGCTGGTTGAATCCAGAGATCTGTGTCATGCCAGTGAAAACCATTTGCTCTGCCGGATCGATAAAGAACTTTGTATTGAAATATCCACTCCATTCGTAAGTTCCAGGACTTTTGGGAGAGGTCTTTGTCGGTTTGTCTTGATACAGCGTAAAACCTAAACAGAATGAGCCGTCTTTCCCTTTAGGATAGTTCTCGTAGTCATTAATAACGATCGGCATTTGATCTTCTAAAAGAATGGGCATCATTTCGGATGGAAGAATTTCGTTCCCCCCTTCAACCAAGGCTTCTATAAACTTCGTGTAGTCCATAGCCGTGGATGATAAACCTGCTCCCCCTGCAAAGAAGTTTCTTGGGCCTTGCTTTGGATAGTCTACGGCCGAACTCATGCCTAAATCTATGGCATCTCTAAATTCTCCTTGAACCTTAACCATTACTGGGGTCAATCTGTCGAACTTTTCTTCTGGAAGATAAAAGTAGGTGTCTTCCATGCCTAAAGGATCAAAAATGTATTGTTTGAAATAAACGTCTAGCGGCTTACCAGAAACTACTTCGATAATTCTTCCAAGTACGTCCATGTTCAAACCATATGAAAAGCGTTCGCCAGGTTGGTGGGCAAGTGGAACTTCAGCCAATCGATCGATCCACTCTTCGGTAGTCCATTCAGGGTGCGAGAAGCCCACGTTCATATCAAACTTTTCATATACAGCCATGAGCTTACCAGGGTTAAAGCTTCCATACACAATGCCTGAAGTATGGGTCATTAAATTTCTGATCGTTACTGGTTTCATTGTTTTTACGACTGTATAAGTTGAGTCTTCAGGATTGAATTCATTGAGTACCGTCATTTTACCATAGGAAGGAATGTATTCGAAAACAGGATCATCGAGGTAGATCAGGCGCTGATACACCAATTGCATTATAGCGATGGAAGTGACGGCTTTCGTCATTGAAGCGAGGCGATAGATATCGTCATTGGCATAGCTTCTTTCATCACTTACTTGTCCAAAACTACTTTGGAGTACTGTTTTGCCATTTCTTGCCAGCACAAATGTGCCTCCAGGAATCACGTTGTCTTCAATTGCATCTTGTATGTATTGTTCGATTTCCGCAACCTTCTCAGATGAGTAGCCAACCTCTTCTGGTTTAACCTTACTGAGTTTGCCAGAGTTTTGCTGGCAGTTGGTTAATACAAAGAATAGTAATAATAATGCACCTAGCTTTTTCATAGATCTGGTTTTGTGAATTTGGGGTAGCAAATTAATTATTCATCAGGAAGGATTTGACAATAGAAGCACTAATTATTGGCGATTCTTCCATGGGCACATGCCCTGTATTTCCCAAAATAGTCAGTTGGGTATTGGGAATCCTTTCTTGAAAGACATATGCATTTTCAACTGGAATCCATTCGTCAGCAGCACCCCATAGAATGAGTGTGGGTGCGGAGATCTTAATAAGTCGGTCAGTGATATCAGGATTTACAACATGCGCACGGTCTCTAAAGGCAATGCGATTCCCTTTTCTAAGCGCCATTTCATGATATCTTGATACCAATTCATCAGTCACCTTGCGATCATCGTAATAAACCTCCTTCATGTTCTTTTTAATGAAGGCTTTGGGTGTCAAGTATTCAAATAACTCCCCAAGAATAGGGTTTCGCGCCATCTTAAAAACAGCAGGGTCCTCTTTATCATCAGGAATGCCCGAAGCATCAAGCAGAACTAATTTTTGAATACTTTCAGGATACTGTGAAGCAAAGGACCAAGCAATACCGCCACCGAGTGAGTTTCCAGCAATAGAGAAGGTATCCAAACCTATCTTTTCAGTAAAATCCTTAATAAACTGAGTATAGGCTTTAATGCTATAATCCCTATTCACATTAGGCCCAGTCAAACCAAAGGCAGGTAGGTCCATTCTAAAAATCCTGAAATCATTTTTTAAGATCTCAGTCCATGCATCCCAAGTATGAAGAGAGGCTGCCGTGCCATGAATTAAGAGTAAGTTAGGTCCTTCGCCTTCCATACGATAATGAACCTTCAGTCCATCAATATCGATGAACTGAGATTGCTCATTGGCGTATTTTTCTTTTAGCTCCTCAACGGGTATGTCACTATAAAAAGTAACAGATACCAAGACGATGAGCCCCAATAAGAAGGCCAGTAAGATGTAGCCTAAGACCTTTTTCACTTGGATAAGTCAAAGAGTATTTTTCCCTTTCTACCTGTGCCTTCCATATGTTCTATGGCTTCCTTCCAGTTGTCAAGACCATATTCTGCTTCGACAGCTGCTTTTAGCTCATTTTTGGCCAACATACCCAAGATCTTTGGAATAATACTTCTTCTTTCATCGCCCGAAAGATTCATAAACCAGGTGGTTAACCAGAAGCCTTGAACATGAAGATCGTTGAAGATCAGGAGCCCACTATTTAGTGGAATGGGCTCGAGGCTTAACAATCCATAAACTTGAAGTAAACCTCCACGCTGTAAACAGTTCAA
>CBFHYE010000207.1:0-19422 GCA_965659985.1 Roseivirga sp.
AGGCTGTAACCACCATCGGCTTTGCTTGAATTTCTATACCATGAGTCCGTATAACTCAATTTAAAGAGTTCGATATTATCTGGATTAAATAATCTGAGTGTCTCTTTATCATTGTTGAGATTCGGCCAATTAAATAGTCCAATAGTGTTAGTAGGAAATTCGTCTGCTAATGAATTAGGGCTGAGTACCACATATTCATTGGGATAGAGCAATGTGTCTGGAAGTATTGTTGAACTGACCAGATCGGCTAGAACGACATTGGCTAAACTCAAAATTTCGGAAGAGGAATTGTAAATCTCTACATATTCAGCTAGAGGTAATCCGTTGGAGGGGTTTGGGTCAGCCATGATCTCTGTTATGATCAATTCACCAGCTTGCGGCATTCTACCTTTTGCAAATTCAAATGAGTTGGTAGAGAGTAAGTTCCCAGCACAATCTCTTAAATTGTTCATAGTTAAACTGTGTGCAATTCCATAGTCGAAAGAGGAGCTGATCTCCAGTGTAATTTGATAGCCGAATTCATCTTTTAGCAAGATTGATTCTGTAGTGATGCCTGAACTAAAGGTGAAGTTTGTCGAAATAAGAGTGCCAATATTCATGGCCTCGCTGAAGGAAACTTTGAATGTAGTGTCAGTTAGCACTTTGAAAGCTATTACTGATGGAGCTTCTGTATCAGGGGCAGAGGTAAAAACCGCATTTTGAACTCCAGGAGTGCCTCCACGAGGATCCGTAGAGCCTTTCCAATTATCAGGGCTTTGGCAGGAGGGTTCTAGCCTTATCATTTCCATACTATAGCCTCCAGCTTCTTTTATTTCATCTTTAAAGAATGACTTATCATAAGCCACCGAGAAAATGATCGTACTGTCTTTGGTTTCCAGCCTTGCTTCATCCTGTAAAGTGAAGGTGGGGAATGAGTTGAGTCCTTGTATAGCACCATAAGCACTTAATGTTGGAACTGAACTGCTCTTTGTTAGGATCAAATAGGAGTTAGGATCAATATTTATCCCGCCAATAGGAGTTCTACCCGCATTGTCACCGAGGTAAACTTCACTTAATGAAATGCTAACTGCCGTGTTATTGTAGATCTCTACATATTCTAAATTAGGGAGTCCTACAACCGGAGAAGGAGTTGCCATGATCTCCGTGATCAATAGGTCATTAAGAGTTGGAACAGCACCTAGTTCAAAGTCAATTTGGGTGTTTAGAATATTTCCTGTGCAATCTTGAATATTGGAGATAATTAGGGTCTGGTCAACACCTCTAACAAAAGGTGCATTCAATTGTAAGGTTATTGTGGTTCCAAAGGCATTCTCTGGCCGAACCGAGCTTAAAGATATGCCAGATTGCAAACTGAAATTCGAACTGACCAAAGAAGCGAGGTCCATTGCTTCGTTAAAGGTCAATTGTAAACTGGTTGTAGAAAGAATGGAAAGGTCTGAAACTACAGGTGCTGTATCATCAGGACTATTGTTGTAAATAGAATTTATTTGACCCGGAGTTCCTCCATTGGCATTTGTCGAGGCTGCGTAGTTGTTTTCATCAAAACAGGCTTTTTCTGGATTGATCAATTCAATACTATATCCACCATCAGCTTTGTCATTATCTCCATAAAGTGAATTATTAAACACGAGTGAATCTATGATGTTTTCATAGCGATCTAATAAATAGATGGTTTCCCCGTTATTAGAAAGTGAAGGGAAGTTCGTCAATGAAAGTCCATTAAATGCTTGAGCACCACTTCCATTTGAAAGTACAAGGAAGGATGAACTTTCTATTATTTGATTCTCAAAAACCGCAGTGTCATTTCCATCTGTAAAAATGAAATCTCTTAATTGGAACGCTTCAGCTCCAGTATTGTGCAACTCAACATATTCATATGGGGGCAAAGCACTCGCTGCATCCACATCAAAATAGACCTCATTGATCACGACCTCTCTAAAAGCCGGTTCGGCCAATGCGTTAAACGTAAAATTGAAATCGGACGGATCCATGGATTTACCTTGCGTGTCTTCTACGCGCTGGACCGAGAGTGTGTAATTCTGGCCATCATCTAAATCGTTCGCAAAAATTAAAATGACTCCTTTTTGCTCTGAGCTTGAAAACTCAACTTCAATGGGTTGGCCGATGCCATCATCAAGACTGTAGTGGTTCAAGGCTTTAGCAGTTGTAGGGTCAACAATTTCATTAAATACCACTTCGAGTTCATTTTTGTAGATAGAGTTTACAGCTGTGATCTGCGGAGGTGTAACATCATATAGGAAGCTATTTCTTGAATGTGGAATGATACCTCCAAAAGCATCATTGATATCACTAATTGTCAATTCGTAGGCTTGTGACTCTTGTAAATTACTTGCCAGGATTAGAGTCACTTGGTTAGGATTAGCCGGATTAAGTGTTGCACTCACTGGAGATCCAATACCTCCATCGAGGTTAAAATTGTTGATGTTTTCAGCGGAAACTTGGTCTAGTTGTTTATCAAAGTGAAGTCGAAGGCTACTAGCTGATATGATATCGATGGTGTTCAAATAACTTTTGAAATTGAAATCGTAGTTTGTGGGGGCTATTAAATTCCCGTAGGTATCTTCCAAACTGTCAACAACAAGTCTGTAATTGATATCCTTCCGAAGTTGAGTTGTTAAATAAATATTGACTCTTGAAGCCTGGGCAGGATCTTGAACCACTTGAAATGGTCCAATGCCATTATCGAAACCATAATTTTCTACATCCTCGGCAGATTCTTCAGTTAGGTTCTTAGTGAATTGTACTTGGATGGATGTATCGGAAAGGATTTGAAAGTTGCCAAATGCCGGTATAAGAGTTGAAAACTCAACATTGATATCTGTGGTAAGGTCATTCGTGAAGAGGTCTCTCTGATTTGAGATCGTGAGGGTGTTGCTCTCATTGTTACCCAAATTGTTAAAAGTGAGTAAAATCTTATTTTTCGTACTATCCAATTGGATCGCATTGTTTGGATTTCCAATACCGTTATCAACAGAATAATTGCCTATGTTTTCTGCAACAGATTTGATCACTATTTCTGAAAAGCTCAATAGAAGTTCTTTAGGTGAATAGACGATCAATGAGTCAAAGCGAGGAGGACGTGTATCGTAGGTAAAGCGAGTCGTTCGATTAGTAGAAATGCTATTGCCACTCAAATCTTCAATAGCCGTATAGCTGAGCTCATTTTCTACTTCTTGCTCGAAACTAGTGTCAAAGGTCAATTGAACAGCCGTTCCACCACTGGTTAAGTTAGCAACTGAAGGGATGCCTATTCCATTATTAACTGAATAGTTATTGACGATCTCGGCACTGCTTTCATCTAAGATCTCATCAAAATGGACCAAAAGGGTATTTGCATCTATTACTTCAATACTCAAAAGATCCGGATCATCGGTATCGTAAATGAAATCTGTAGTTAGCAGCTGCAGGTAAGCATTCGAAATGTCTTGAATGTGCTCAAAGCTTATTTCGCGAGCACTGTTTTCTGGGAAATTGGAAGCAAAAGTCAAATGGATCAATTTGGCATTTGTGCCGTCAAGCGTTGCTGAAATCGGTGAGCCTAATCCTTCTGCAGTGTAGTTGCCCGTTTGGGTTGCGCTTGCATTTACATCCTTCTTAAAGTAGATATCTAGTAATTGGTCGCTTAATACAATAACCGTATCTAGATCATTTAGAAAGGAGAAACTTGATGTTTGATTGATGCTTGTATTGCCAAGGCTGTCTTGCAGATTATTTAATGTTAATTGATAGCTATTGCCAAGGCTGAGATTGTTAGCAAGTGTTAGGCTAATTCTTTCACCCGTAGCATCAGTCAAGTTTGAACGTTCGGGCTGACCTATTCCATTGTCAATATTAAAATTTGTTTCCGCATTGGCGGCACTTTCTAAAACGGGTTCGTCAAAAATTAGATGAATCTGAGAGGCTGTTTTGAATACGAATCTTTCTAATGCCGGAGGTTCATTGTCAAATAGAAAATTTATATCATTTTCGATATTTGAATTTCCAGCACAATCTTTCACATTCGATACACTTAGCGTGTAATTGGTGACAGAGGTCATCGCTGGGTTCAGCGTGAGATCCACAGATCTTAAGCTCGCTCTTACATTTACGGCACTAACATTTACACCATTCGATAAGGAGAACGAGCCTGTTGAAACACTGCTTTTATCAATTAATTCACTGAAGCGCAGGGTGATCTCTGTGGGTGAATTCACAAGAACAGAATCCAATGTTGGCCCAGCTGTGTCGGGCGTATTATCAAAAAGACTATTTATCGTGCCAGGGGTTCCTCCGTTGGCAGAAGAGGAGGCCTTCCAATTTGATTCTCCTGAGCATATCAAATCTGGATTTAGCTGCTCAAGTGTCCAACCACCATCTGCTTTATCCGAATCTTGATACCAGTTTAAGTTGTAAGTGAGGCTATCCACCAAGTTTCCGAGCTGATCATAAAGTAAGATCTGTTCACCACCATTGGTCAAAGTATTCCAAGAACTCACCCCTATGGTTTCTCCAAAGTTTTGATATGCAGCTACATTGGTCGTTGAGGTCAAAATCACATAGTCATGAGCATTGATCGTGAAATCACCAATTGTTCCGCCTGATAGAAGAAAATCTGTGATCTGTATGGCTTCATTTGTGGTGTTATATAGTTCAATGAATTCGGCTGAAGTGCCATTTGGTAACACGTTGGGAGATGGTGCAGAGGCCCCATCAGTGTCAGCAAAGATCTCATTGATCACAAGCGCTCTTGTCAAAGTAGGGGTTTCGAATTTTGCGCTCGCATTTAGGCCCGAGGCAATAGAACTGGCATCAGAGTTCTCAACATTATCAATGGTTATATCATAGGTGTTGTTTACAAATGCTTTGCCAAAACGTAGGTTGACTATGGCATTGTTACCTGCATTTCTGGAAGCGCTTATAGGATTTACGTAACCATAATTTAAACTGTAATTCCCTGTATTCTCCGCAGTAGCCAAGTCCACATTTTGATTGAATTGTACCTGGATTTCATCATTCGAAATGATTCTCATATCAGTGATCGCTAATGCAGGTAGCGCTTCTTTAATGAGAAAGTCATCCATAACGAGTTCAGCAGCAGAGCCGCCTCCCGGACCTCTTTTCACTTCGATCTTTACTACGACATTTGATTCTCCTGCTACATCAGCCGGCATCTCATAAGTGTATTGGTTGTAGCTGGTTAAGTTATTATTAGGAAAAGTCGTTTCGTCACCGATCTGTGTATTGTCAATATAATTGGCACCGCCATCAATTGAGGTGCTGAAATAGAGTAGTGCAGGCCGTGTGGAACCGCTCGAGTTTTCTTTCGAGTAAGCATAGAAAGCAACTTGCCCCCCCAAAAGAGATGACATATTTAGTGAAATCAGGATTTCACCAGAGAATGTAGATGTTGGAATTATATTGAGAGATTGGGAGCCTGTTCGGGCATCAGTACCTTGGAAAATACGATTTGTAGTGGCTACTTCATTGCCTTCCCAATTGGCAATAAAGGACACATCCGTACCAGTTGTAAAAACTTGTTCGAAACTTTGTGTGTGCGGAAAACTGGTAATTTGACCTACCAATAAATGGGCGCACAGGAATAACACTATCGAAAATGTTAGTCGCATGTGATGCTCAGATAAGTGAATATAGTAATTTTGCAGCTTTAACTAGTTCATATCCTATTGATTAAATAATTAGAAATGAAAATTGCGGTCGTTGGAGCTACCGGATTAGTGGGTGGCGAGATTTTAGAAGTCTTAGAAGAAAGGAACATTCATTTTGATGAGTTATTGCTCGTTGCATCAGAGCGCTCGGCTGGTAAGAAGAAGATTTTCAAAGGCAAGGAATATACGCTCATCACCTTGGAAGAAGCTGTTGAAGAAAGACCGGATTTCGCGATATTTTCAGCAGGAGGTAGTACATCTTTAGAATGGGCACCCAAATTTGCTCAAGTTGGAACTACAGTTGTCGATAACTCGTCAGCATGGAGAATGAGTCCTGATCATAAATTGATTGTACCTGAGATCAATGCCGAGGAGTTAACAGTTGAGGATAAGATCATTGCTAATCCGAATTGCTCTACTATACAAATGGTAGCGGCTTTAGCGCCTTTGCGCGACCGATATGGGATCAAACGAATTGTTGTTTCAACCTACCAATCTGTGACAGGGTCAGGAAAAGGTGCTGTTGACCAAATGATGGATGAAAGAGCTGGAAAAGAAGCAGAAATGGTTTATCCTCATAAGATTGATATGAATGTGTTGCCCCACATCGATGTCTTCCAGGAAAATGGTTATACCAAGGAAGAGATGAAGATGATCAATGAGACAAAGAAGATCTTTAGTGATGATTCATTAGCAGTTACCGCAACAACTGTTCGAATACCAACTATGGGTGGACATTCAGAATCAGTGAATGTAGAATTCAAAGAGGATTTTGACATGTCTGAAGTAAGATCTTTGCTGGAAAATACGGAAGGTATTATCGTTCAAGACGAGCCGAGTCAGAATATCTATCCTATGCCCTTGACTGCACATAAGAAGGATGAGGTCTTTGTAGGTCGCTTGAGAAGAGATGAAAGTTTGCCCAACACATTGAACATGTGGATCGTAGCTGACAACTTGAGAAAGGGTGCGGCTACAAATGCTGTGCAGATCGTTGAGTACCTTCAGAAGAAAATGGCTGCCGTTTGATCGAATATTTAAGTCAAAAAAAGGTTCAGGAATTTATCAAGGAACATCAAAATGATGATCCGGCCCAATTAATGCTTTCATCTGAGTCTAAGAACTGGAAGTATTTTGATAAGCTCGTTGAGCAAATTCGAAGTAGGCAAAAGGCTAAAAATAAATTACCAGATTGGTTGGAAGCGGAGGGCTTGATCTGGCCGCCACCACTTTCAATCGAGCAGGCCTCCTCACAGATAACGGCTGAAAAGAAACTCGACTTCATCAAATCGGGAGGTTCTATGGTAGATTTGACCGGAGGTTACGGGATTGATTGCTATTATCTGTCTAAGAAATTTACAAACACAACTTATGTTGAGCGCGCAGAGGAGCTTTGTCAAATTGCAAGTCACAACTTTGAGCAGCTAGGGTCAGACATAAAGATTAAAAACACACAAGCCGAGCATTTTTTGGAGGGTACTCATAGAGTTGACTTGATCTATTTAGATCCTGCAAGAAGAGACTTAAATGCAAAGAAGGTATTTAAACTTGCTGACTGTTCACCGGATGTTGCAGCTATTCAAAAAAGTTTATTGAAAAAAGCAGATCAGGTTTTGATCAAACTGTCACCCTTATTAGATATTTCTTCCGTTCTAAATGAATTAGAATCCGTGGCTAAGGTCTATGTAGTGGCGGTAAAGAATGAGGTTAAAGAACTTTTAGTGCTTCTTAAGATGGATTTTGAGGGTGAACCACGAATCTGTTGTGTCAATATGGATCAATCAGGAGAAGATGATTTCGAGTTCTTTAGGTCTGAAGAACAAGCGTTGAACTTACCTTTTTCGGATGTTAAAAGGTACCTATATGAACCGAATGCCGCGATCTTAAAGGCAGGTGCGTTTAAATCTGTAGGAGAACAGTTTCAGCTTTTCAAATTGCATCCAAATACGCACTTGTATACGTCTTCTTCTTTAAAACCAGGTTTCCCGGGACGAATATTCGATGTCGAGCAATCTTTGCCCTTAGAACATAAAAAGTTGAAGAAGTCTTTTCCTGAACTTAAAGGGAATATTGCTACGAGAAATTTCCCGATGTCCGTGGAGGCTTTACGAAAGAAAACGAAGATCAAAGAAGGAGGGGAACATTATCTTTTTGCATGTACCGGCCAAGAAGGAAAACTATTCTTATTGACTCAAAAGATAAAGCAGAACAGCCACGATGAGTGGGGGTAAGTAATATTTAAGGACCAAGAACCTATTCTGTTTCGACATCCACCAGAGGACCCACCAAGGACGAATCATGCCTAAACAAACCTGAAGGCTTAAAAAGCCAATAAGAATTTTTAGAAAAGGATATAAAAAAAGCCCCATTAAGGGGCTAATTTAATCTTTATAATTTTCTGAATTAAAGCTTACGCTTCACTTCCTGAATTTCAAATCCTTCGATTACATCGCCTTCTTTGATGTCATTGAAGCCTTTGATACTCAAACCACATTCGTAGCCCGATTTTACTTCATTCACATCGTCTTTGAATCGCTTCAATTGGCCAATGTCACCTGTGTAGGTTACAATACCATCACGGATCAATCTGATCTGGTTCTGGCGTTTTACAAATCCATCTGTTACATAACAACCGGCAACTGTACCAATCTTAGAGATCTTGAAGGTTTCACGTACTTCGATGTTACCTGTAATCACTTCCTTCTCTGTTGGCTCAAGCATACCTTCCATCGCATCTTTGAGCTCATTGATGGCGTCATAGATGATAGAATAGAGTCTGATCTCGATTTCCTCCGTTTCTGCAATTCTTCTTGCACCGCCTGAAGGTCGAACTTGGAAACCAATGATTACCGCATCAGATGCTGTTGCCAAAAGCACATCAGATTCTGAGATCTGCCCAACACCTTTGTGAATGATGTTTACTTGTACTTCTTCAGTAGAAAGCTTCAATAATGAATCACTTAGTGCTTCAACAGAACCATCCACGTCACCTTTTACAATAACATTGAGTTCTTTAAAGTTACCCACTGCCAATCGTCTACCGATCTCATCAAGCGTAATGTGTTTCTTAGTTCTTACACTCTGCTCTCTCAAGATTTGCTCACGTTTATTAGCAATCTCACGAGCTTCACGGTCAGAATCCATAATATTGAATCGATCACCTGCCTGAGGTGCGCCATCCAAACCAAGCATTTGCACTGGTGTAGAAGGTCCAACTTCTTGAAGTCTATTTCCTCTATGATCGAACATGGCTTTAACTTTACCATAGTGCGAACCAGCCAAGACCATATCACCAATCTTCATTTTTCCAGCTTGAACCATTAAGGTCGCTAAGTAACCTCGGCCTTTATCAAGGGAAGCTTCAACTACAGTTCCAAGACCATTCTTTTCAGGGTTGGCTTTTAATTCAAGGAGTTCAGCTTCTAATAATACTTTTTCAAGGAGTTCTTCAACACCCTGACCCGTTTTAGCCGATACCTCTTGACATTGGTATTTACCACCCCAATCCTCGACAAGAATATTCATCTGAGAAAGTTCTTCTCTGATCTTATCTGCATTGGCATTTGGCTTATCAACTTTATTGATGGCGATCACGATAGGTACTTCGGCAACTTGTGCGTGGTTGATTGCCTCTTTTGTTTGAGGCATCACGTTATCATCTGCCGCAACTACAATAATGGCTACATCGGTGATCTTTGCACCACGTGCACGCATTGCTGTAAAGGCTTCGTGACCTGGAGTATCCAAGAAAGCGATCTTCTTACCATCTTTTGTTTCAACATCATAGGCACCGATGTGCTGTGTAATACCTCCGGCTTCACCTTCAGTTACGTTTGCATCTCGGATATAATCTAGAAGGGATGTTTTACCATGGTCAACGTGACCCATGATGGTAACAATTGGGGCTCTGTCGAGCAAATCTTCTTCTTTATCCTCCTCAACTGAGATTTCCTCTTCTTCTTCCGAAGTAGTGAAACTCACATCATAACCAAATTCGTCTGAAATGATGGTGATTGCTTCTGCATCTAATCTTTGGTTGATCGATACAAACATGCCTAAAGACATACAAGCTGAGATCACCTCATTAACGGACACGTTCATTAAACTCGCTAAATCACTGGCAGAGATAAATTCCGTTACCTTAAGGATCTTACTTTCCTCTGCCTCCTTCATCATCTGCTCTTCAGCAGCTTCGGCAATAGCAGTTCTCTTATCTTTTCTGTACTTGGAGCGGCTCTTTCCGCCACCTTTTTTACCACCACCACTTAAACGTGCAAGTGTTTCTTTGATCTGTTCCTGAATTTGCTTGTCGGTAAGCTCTTCTTTTGGAACTCGTTTTTTATCAAATCGCTGAGGGGCACCCTGTCTACCACCTTTATCATTGGCGCGCTCAACGCGTGCTTTTTGAATACGTTTACGTGGTCTTTTATTTTTAGCGTCTTTGTCAGCTTTAGGATCTTTCTTTTTCTCCTGAGGTAGTTCAATTTTACCAACAACTTTTAATCCTCTTAAAGAACCGGCTTTCGCCTTTACTGTCTCTTCTTTCGGAGAATCTTCCTGCTTAACCTCGGGTTTTTCCTCTTCTTTTGAGGCCTCCTCCTTTTTAGGTTCTTCTTTCTTTTCAGCTTTTGGCGCTTCCTTTTTCTTCTTGTCGTTATCAAGATCAATCTTTCCTAAGACTTTTAAGCCGCCTTTTTTCTCCTCTTTAGGCTCATCGGATTTTGGGGCTTCAGCTTTAACCTCCTCTTTTGGCGCTTCTTCTTTTGCTTCAGGGGCAGGTTTTTCTTCAGGAACTTCAGCTGCTTTTGGCGCTTCTTCTTTTTCCTCTTTGGCAGGTGCTGGAGCTGGGGCTTCCTCCTTTTTAGCTTCTACCGGTGGGGCAGGCTCTTCCTTAGGAGCTTCTACCTTTTCCTCTTTCGGAGCAGGCGCTTCCTTGGGCGCGGGTTCCTCTTTCTTTAATTCTTCAACATGTTTTGTCCCGATGGTCAGGTGAGAAGCCTCCTCCTTTTCTGAAGCAGAGGCCGCGAACTCTTTCGCAAGCATTTGATACTGCTCGCCTGAAATTTTAGCATTCGGACTATTATCTACTTCAAAACCGTTGTCCCCTAAAAATTCAAGTATGGTATGTCTACCTACATTGAGTTTACGGGCCGCTTGGCTTATTCTCATCATCTTTTCTTCTGACATATGTTTATACCCCTATCTTAAATAAAAATATGTATGTTCTATTCGAACTCTTGCTGTAAAATCTGGAATAAGTGTTTGACTGTTTCTTCTTCAAGTTCAGTTCTACGAACAATGTCGTCCGCACTCATTCTCAACACACTTTTGGCGGTGTCTAAACCAATTCTTTTCAATTCGTCAATGATCCAATTATCGATCTCATCAACGAACTCGTCAAGATCCACATCTTCTTCTTCAATCTCGCTGAGCTCTCTAAAGACATCGATCTCCATTCCCACGAGCCTTGAGGCTAACTTAATATTTTGTCCGCCTTTTCCAATTGCTAGAGAAACTTGATCAGGTTTAAGATAAACCGAGACACGGCCATCTTCTTCCATGATCTTCATGCTAGTAATTTTGGCAGGACTTAATGCTCTTGAAATATAAAGGTCCATGTTATCCGTAAAATTGATCACATCGATATTCTCATTTTGTAATTCACGAACAATACTGTGAATACGAGATCCTTTCATGCCAACACAAGCGCCTACAGGATCGATTCTATCATCGTATGACTCAACAGCGACCTTAGCTCTTTCACCTGGCTCACGAACGACTTTTTTGATCGTGATCAAACCATCATATACTTCTGGTACTTCACTTTCAAATAGTCTTTCTAAGAACTCACCTGATGTTCTAGATAAAATGATCTTTGGGCTCCCGTTGACCATATCTACTCTATCAACGATAGCTCTAACTGACTCACCTTTTCTGAATCTGTCTTTGGAGATCTGCTCAGCTTTTGGAATAGAAAGCTCATTGCCTTCTCCATCTACTAAAAGCACTTCTCTACCAAGTACTTGGTAAACTTCAGCATTGATGAGTTCGCCAACGAGGTCTTTATATTTTTGATAAAGAATATCTTTTTCTAAATCCTTAATGCGCTGAATCAAGGTCTGACGTGCCGTCATTACAGCTCTTCTTCCGAAATGTTCGAGTTTGATCTCTTCAGCTACTTCTTCACCGATTTCGAAATCAGGCTCTATCTTTTGGGCATCAGTAAGACTGATTTTGTCATAATCCCAAATATCCTCAGAGTTATCGTCAACGATCTCACGAAATCTCCATATCTCCAAGTCACCCTTGTCAGCATTGATAATGATATCAAAGTTGTCATCAACTTCGTATTTTCTCCTGATCATTGTTCTGAAAACATCTTCCAGAATCCTGATCATGGTAGGTCTATCTACATTCTTATGCTTTGCAAACTCTGCAAATGACTCAATTAATACTGAACTGTCCATTTTTCATTACTTAAATGACACTAACACATTCGCTTTTTCTATATCGTTCATGGCTACTTCTACTGAAGTGGGCTCATGATCTTTCTTCTTCTTTTTAGCTTCCTCTTTGGTCAATTGTAATTTTCCGTCTGAAACGGAATCTAATTTCCCTTCGAGGCTACTCCCATCTTTCATGTGCACTCTAAACTTGCGACCGACATTTTTCACAAACTGTCTCTCGAGTTTTAGTGGATGATCAAGACCAGGCGAGGATACCTCAAGGATATAAGCATTTTCAATCAGCTCATTTTCTTCGAGATGTCGTGCCATCGCTCTACTCAATTCTGCACAATCATCAATGTTTACTCCTTCATCACCGTCTAGCAAGATCAATACTTTCTGCTTGCCTGAACTTTCTTTTGCAATAACATCTACAATAAAGAAACGATCGTTTTTAAGGAAACTTTCTGCTAACTCTTTTAAACGTTCTTGCAAGTTCATTGTCGGATAATGAAAGAGGGGACTTTCGGTCCCCTCTGGTTTTTTTAATTCCTAAAGCACTGCAAAAATAGAGCATTTTTATATTATTTCAAATAAAAGCCTGAGACAAACATTATTTATAGAACATCAGTAATTTTGAGATGAATCAATAAGCCATGAAGAAACCATTAATCCTTCTGATCATTGTGTCCATTTGCTTTGCAATAAGCTGTGACAATAACAACAAGTCAGGTACACAAGAACAGGCGTTGGACCTTAAGCCTTCACCAAGTGCTAACCCTGATTCTTTATATGCTTTTGTAGAGAAACAAGTGTCTTTTGGCCCTAGAGTGCCTAATACCAAAGCCCACCAAGAGGCAGCAGCTTGGTTTGTGCAAAAATTTGAATCCTATGGGGCCAAAGTTCAAGTGCAGGAATTTGATGCGCTAGCCTATGACGGTACTGCGCTTGACCTTAAGAACATCATTGCCTCGTTTAATCCTGATGTTAAAAAAAGAATACTATTGGCGGCACATTGGGATACTAGACCCTTTGCAGATCGAGACGATGAAGATACTTATGCTCCACTTGATGGTGCCAATGATGGCGGAAGTGGTGTAGCGGTTCTTTTAGAAATAGCTCGAATCGTATCCGAACAAAGCCCAGCGGTTGGTATCGATATGATCTTATTTGATGGTGAAGATTGGGGAGAACACGCTGAAGCTGGAATAACTGATCTGCCCGAATCGCTTGATGCCTGGTGGTGTCTTGGTTCTCAATATTGGTCTAAGAATAAGCATAAGGCAAACTACACTGCCTATTATGGTATTCTGTTGGATATGGTAGGTGGCCAAAATGCCACTTTCTATTATGATAATGTATCGCAACAAAATGCTGGACGAATACTAGACAAAGTATGGTCAATTGCACATGCTAAAGGATATCAAAACGCCTTTAAAAAGCAGCTTGGAATCAATGGGATAGTCGATGATCATGTTTACGTCAATAAGCATGCGTTAATCCCAATGATTGATATTATCGATTATAGAGATGGTAATTTCAATCCTACGTGGCATACTCAAGATGATAATCTTGAAAATATTTCAAGAGAATCATTGGCCGTTGTTGCCAATACGGTGTTAGCAGTACTTTATAATGAGTAGGCTATTTTAAAAGTCTGTTTAGGTAGGTGCCATAGCCAGACTTCTCTAAAGGCTCAGCGATCTTCATAAGTTGTGCCTTGTCAATAAATCCTCTTGAATAGGCAATTTCTTCAATGCAAGAGATTTTAATGCCTTGTCTTTTTTCTAAGATTTGAACGAATTGTCCAGCTTGCATCAATGAATCGATAGTGCCGGTATCTAACCAAGCAGTTCCTCTATCCATTGGGCTCACTTTCAGCTTACCCATTTCTAAGTAGGCCTTATTCACATCTGTTATTTCCAACTCACCTCGAGGGCTAGGTTTTATATTTTCAGCGATCTCAACGACTTGATTATCATAGAAGTACAATCCAGGGACAGCCCAATCTGATTTAGGGTTGTCAGGTTTTTCTTCTATTGAAAGCGCATTCATCTCATCATCAAAATCAACCACCCCATATCTTTCAGGGTCGCTCACTCTGTAGGCATAGATAACACCTCCATCGGGGTCTGTATTCGCACGAAGCTGACTTGGTAGACCAGAGCCATAAAAAATATTATCACCGAGAATTAGCGCAACTTTGTCACTACCAATAAATTCTTTTCCAATAATAAAGGCTTGAGCCAATCCTTCCGGCTTGGGTTGAACAGCATATGAGAACTTGCAACCGATTCTACTTCCATCCCCAAGTAGTTTCTCAAATAAGGGGAGGTCATGTGGTGTAGAAATGATGAGTATCTCACGAATGCCTGAAAGCATTAAGATGGAGAGAGGATAGTAGATCATCGGTTTATCATAGACTGGCATCATCTGCTTGCTCATGCCCAATGTTAGCGGGTGTAAACGCGTGCCAGATCCTCCGGCTAAAATAATTCCTTTCATTATTGATATTGTTTTTGATAATAAGCTTGATAATCACCTGAGGTTATGTTTTTCAACCATTCCTCGTTGTCCAAGTACCAATCTACTGTTTTTGCCAGACCTTCCTCAAATTGTAATGAAGGTGTCCATCCCAATTCATCCTTGAGCTTGTTGGCGTCAATGGCATATCGCATATCATGCCCTGCCCTGTCCTTTACAAAAGTGATCAGCTTTCTCGACTCACCCTTGGCTCTTCCAAGCTTTTCATCCATGATGTCGCAAAGCAATTCGACTATATCGAGATTTTTCCATTCATTGAACCCTCCGATATTATAGGTGTCACCTAGCTTACCTTCGTGATAAATGGTGTCAATTGCTCTGGCGTGATCTACAACATACAACCAGTCTCTAATATTATCTCCTTTCCCATAAATAGGAAGTGGTTTCTTGTTTTGAATGTTGTTGATACAAAGCGGCAACAGTTTTTCAGGGAACTGATTGGGACCGTAGTTATTAGAACAATTAGAAATAACAATTGGCAAGCCATAGGTATTGGCATACGCTCTTACAAAATGATCTGAAGAGGCTTTTGATGCAGAATAAGGTGACTGCGGATCATATGAGGTGTCTTCTAAGAAAAACCCAGTTTCACCCAAAGACCCATAAACTTCATCTGTCGATATGTGATAGAATCGTTTTTCATGGAATTGTGCCCAATGCTTTTTGGCCGAATTCAAAAGATTTAATGTTCCGATCACATTAGTTTTTACGAAAGCTAGTGGGTCAGTAATTGATCGATCCACATGCGATTCGGCAGCTAAATGGATTACACCTTCAAACTCATGGGTAGCGAATAGTTCATCGATGAACTCCTCGTCCATTATATCTCCTTTCACAAAAGAGTAATTCTCCCTTCCCTCAATGTCTTTAAGGTTTTCGAGATTGCCAGCGTAGGTCAACGCATCCAGATTAAAGATGTGATAATTGGAATACTTGTTTACAAATAAACGCACCACATGCGACCCAATAAAACCCGCACCACCTGTGATCAATAAATTTTTCATACTGCTAAATAAGAAAGAAGGCATTAGACTTCCCGTAAATATCGACAAAGCGTTCATTAACGACTTTAACTAGAGCTTAAAACTCGTTAAACCATTTTGCCTAACGAACGTTTGTTTGACTAGTGAAATTAGCTAATTTCGGCAAACTATAATTGAAATATGGAATTTGGATTGAATGAAAATCAGCGTTTGATAGCTGATATGATCAAAGATTTTGGGGTAAAAGAGATTACACCTCATCGTAATCAATGGGATGACGATCAGGAGTTTCCTGTTCATATTTTTAAAAAATTTGGTGAGTTGGGCCTCATGGGAGTTCTTGTTCCTCAAGAATACGGTGGCGCTGGTTTCACCTATGACGAATACATCACGGTAGTTTCTGAGGTCGCCAAACTTGATCCAGGAATTGGCCTATCTGTTGCTGCACATAATTCTTTGTGTACAGGACACATCATGCAATTTGGAAATGAAACGCAAAAGCAAAAGTATTTACCAAAGCTTGCTTCTGCAGAATGGATCGGTGCCTGGGGGTTAACTGAGCCAAATACAGGTTCAGACGCAGGTAATATGAGAACTGTTGCTAAAAAAGAAGGTAACGAATGGGTGATCAATGGTGCAAAGAATTGGATAACTCATGGCAAATCAGGTGATGTTGCCGTTGTCATCGCTCGAACTGGTGAGAAGGGGGATTCTCACGGAATGACAGCTTTCGTTGTTGAAAGAGGAACACCAGGTTTTAAAGCAGGAAAGAAGGAAGACAAACTAGGGATGAGAACTTCCGAAACCGCTGAAATGATATTTGAGGATTGCAGAATCCCAGAAGAAAATCTCTTAGGAGAGGTTGGAGATGGTTTTATCCAGAGCATGAAGATCTTAGATGGTGGGCGAATCTCTATTGCTGCCTTGAGTTTAGGGATTGCCGAAGGCGCTTATGAAGCGGCACTTGCGTATTCGCAAGAAAGACAGCAGTTCGACCAACCTATATTTAATTTTCAAGGCATTTCTTTCAAATTGGCTGATATGGCGACTCAATTGGAGAGTGCCAAGCTTTTGACATACAGAGCAGCCGACCTGAAGAATAGAGGTGAAAAGGTGACCAGAGAAAGCGCAATGGCTAAGTATTATGCTTCTGAGTGTGCAGTTCATTGCTCGACTGAAGCTGTTCAAATATTTGGAGGCTATGGCTATACGAAAGACTATCCAGTTGAGAAGTTTTACAGAGACTCTAAACTATGTACAATAGGTGAGGGAACCTCTGAAATTCAAAAGCTGGTTATAGCGAGAGAGTTGCTCAAGAATTAATAGTTTAACGTAGTTCTTTGGTTTTCAAATAAATCCTTACATTTGCACTCCGAATTGAGAGGAGGTGTTTCATAAATGATAGTAATAAACGTAAAAGAGAACGAATCAATTGACAAGGCCCTTAAGAGGTTCAAGAAGAAATTCGAAAGAACTGGTGTCCTTAGAGAATTGAGATCAAGACAGCAATTCGAAAAGCCTTCTGTTTCCAAAAGAACGGAAAAAATCAAGGCGGCTTACAAGCAAAAAATGTACGCGAAGGATAACTACTAAGGTTTCCTTATTAATATTTAATTGGCTATGTTAGTATAGTGTTGTAGACACTGTGCATGCATGGCCAATTCTTTTTTAAAATATATTGCTTTCGAGAAGCGTTTTTCAAACCACACGGTAATTTCTTACCAAAAAGACCTCGAACAATTCAGCAATTATATCTCAGTTCAATTCAATACCTCTGCATTAAACGACACCACCCAGTTAATGGTGCGATCATGGGTTTTGAGCCTAATGGATAGTGGCTTGAGTCCGCGGTCAGTCAACCGAAAAATTGCTTCATTGAGAGCGTACTTCAAGTTTGCACTCAAAAGGGAAGAAATTCAAAAGAACCCGATGGAGAAGGTGAAGCTTTTAAAAGTGCAAAAGGATCTACCAGGTTTTGCAGATGAGAAGCAATTCGCTCAGGTTCTGGATAATGCGGAATTTGAAGATGAACAAGACCGCATTATTATTGAACTACTATATGGAACCGGGATTCGACTCGCAGAACTATTAGGTCTGCGGTATTCTTCGTTCAATTCGCATGAACAGACCATAAAAGTTTTAGGTAAAAGGAATAAGGAAAGGGTCATTCCATTGGCTAAACCGTTGGTTCAAATAATTGAAAATTATATTCATGAGAAAAATCATGGAAAAGAACAAAACGCTGATCCATATTTGATCGTTAATAAAAGTGGAACCAAAGCTTACCCTATGTTGGTCTACCGAGTGGTAAAGAATTTCTTGAATGGTGTGCAATCATCAGATAAAAAAAGCCCGCATGCCCTACGCCATAGTTTTGCTACCCATTTGTTAAATAAAGGAGCCGATTTAAATGCGGTTAAAGATCTTTTAGGTCATAGTAGTTTAGCAGCTACACAGGTCTATACACATAATTCATTGGACAAGCTAAAGTCAACTTTTGACCAGGCACATCCTAAAGCTTAATAAAGTAAAACCCTTAAATTATAAGATTATGAAAGTACAAGTTCAATCCATACACTTCGATGCAGACCAGAAGCTGATCGATTTTATTCAAAAAAAACTGGATAAACTAGATACCTTTTATGATGGAGCAATCGATTCAGAAGTTATCCTCAAAGTCAATAATGAAGGGATTGAAAATAAGACGGTGGAGATTAAATTGAATGTTCCAGGAGAACAACTATTCGCACAAAAGACCAATGGTTCTTTTGAAGCAGCCACCGACCATTGTGCCGAAGCCCTAAGGCGTCAGATCAAAAGACACAAGGAGAAAATGATGTCTCATTAAACATAAAAAAAGCCCTGAATTTCAGGGCTTTTTTATTTCTCTTTAAGTATTAAAAACTCTTCCTACAAGCCAAAAGCATTTTTAACCCGGTCAACATAATCTAGTTTTTCCCAGGTAAATAATTCCACTTCAAAATCCTGCTTTTTACCATTAGAATCGATAAAGGATTTTGTTACTACTCGATTGTCTCTACCCATGTGCCCATATGCTGCCGTTTCTGAATACATCGGGCTTCTTAACTTAAGTCTTTGCTCAATAGCGAAAGGTCGCATGTCAAATATCTCTGAAACTTTCTCCGCAATCTGGCCATCATTCAGGTTGGTCTTTGACGTTCCATAAGTATTGACATAAATGCCCATAGGTTCAACTACGCCAATTGCATAAGAAACCTGAACAAGAACCTCGTCACACAAACCTGCTGCGACCAAGTTCTTTGCTATATGTCTTGTTGCATAGGCTGCAGAGCGGTCTACTTTTGAAGGGTCTTTACCAGAGAATGCACCTCCCCCATGAGCGCCTTTTCCGCCATATGTATCAACAATAATTTTTCTTCCTGTTAAACCAGCATCGCCATGTGGGCCTCCAATCACAAATTTCCCAGTGGGGTTGATGTGATACTTAATATCATCATTGAATAGTTTTTGAATATCAGGAGAAAGCTGAGCCTTAACTTTAGGTATCAGAATGTTGATGATGTCCTCTCGAATCTTTGCCAACATGGCATTATCGTTGTCAAAATCATCATGCTGAGTTGAGACAACAATAGCATCAATTTTTTGAGGAACGTTGTCATCTGAATATTCAATGGTTACCTGTGATTTTGCGTCAGGTCTCAAATATGAGATTTCATTTCCAGCTCTTCTTAATTCGGCTAAAACTTGAAGAATTCTGTGAGAAATATCTAATGCCAAGGGCATGTAGTTCTCCGTTTCATT
>CBFHYE010000208.1:0-1509 GCA_965659985.1 Roseivirga sp.
GGATCAGCAACTTCCGCAGGGCTTGTTGCTTTTTCCTTAGGCACGGAAACTTTGGGATCCATCACCTCACCCGCAACACGAAATGGCGTTACCGGGTTGCGTCCGACCTATGGCAGAGTGAGCCGATATGGCGTAATGAGCCTGAGCTGGTCGATGGATAAGGTTGGGCCTATCTGCAGATCAGCTGAAGATTGTGAAATCGTATTCAATGCCATCTATGGCTATGACGAAAATGATCCAACCACGAATAAAGTGCCCTTCCAAAGGGAGTTTCGAGAAATCAGCGAACTGAAATTTGCTTATTTGAAAGCTGATGCGGATCGAGACACTACAGCAACGGGCAGGAACTTGCGCGCACAAGTAGAAATGCTAAAAAATGAATTTGGAATTGCTCCTGACTCGATTGGCCTTCCTCAAAACTTCCCCTATCGCAGCTTCGACATTATACTTAGGGCGGAAGCAGGTGCCTTCTTCGATGAACTCATTCGTTCAGGCCAAGTAGATGATATGGTCGAGCAGCATCAAGGCTCTAGAGCCAATTCTTTAAGACAAGCGATGTTTATTCCCGCTGTCGATTATCTCCAAGCCAATAGACACAGACGACAATTGATGGAAGCTATTCACCAACTTTTCAAAGACTATGATGTGATCATCGCCCCAACCTTTGGTGGCAGACAATTGCAGACCACCAATTTAACAGGACACCCAGTCATCTCCGTACCCACTGGATTTGACAAATCTGGACATCCTACAAGTATGACCTTTATTGGAAACCTTTACCAAGAAGGCACTATCTTGCACATGGCCAAAGCCTATCAGGCATTCACTGAATACGATGAAAAACATCCTCCTCTTTTCTCAAAAGAAGCTATCAATGATCAATAACAAAGTTGCCCCTTTTTTGAAGAGCGGGCTCATGGGATTTGTGCTCTCTCTTTTAATACTCAGCTGTGGAACCAATAAATTTCAGCGTGAAATTGGTCAAGTCTCAGCATTTTCAGAAGCTATCAATGCCGGAGCAAAACCTATGGCCTTAAGTGCAGCCATGATGCCCGCTGCCATGGATGAATTCCTTCCTTTGGCTATACAAGAAGCCGCCAAATATGGCGTTGAAGTCAAAAGGGAAAGTAACTTTTTAGAAACAGACCTATTTCCAAAGTCAGCCACCGAGAATAAAGAAGTGCTCATCTTATACCAAGGCACAACACTCAATGCCTACAATGAGATCAAAGCAGATAAAGCCGATCTCATCGCAAAAGACCAGTATGATCGAGCGGCACGATTTGATATTTCTAGAAGATTGGGGCGTCTCTTAGGCTATCAACCAAGTTATGTCAATGAACTTTTAAATAAGAATACCAACTTTAAATCACTCACTGATTTTGGTATACAGGCAACCAATGTCTTTCTCTATTACAAAGACTTGCCTAAAGCCACCAACTTCTATCAAAACACTTTAGGACTAGAATTATTGGGTGAATATGACAATGCCTCAATGTTTAAGATCGC